>NZ_WMLF01000310.1 GCF_014156695.1 Streptomyces durbertensis
GGTGCCTGCGCCGCACCCCGCGTACCGGGGGGCGCGGGCGTCAGACGCCAGCGGCCGGGGTGGGGTCGCAGGAGCGGAGTGCGGTGACGTAGTTGGACTGGGTGCCGTAGCCGGAGAAGGTCGCCCATTCGCCGGGCTGGATGACGCGGCACGGGGCGTCCTGGCCGTTGGTGTACTCGACCGTGACGGCGACGGTGGCGTCACAGCTGTTGGAGACGTGCGTGTAGCGCCAACTCGAGTGGTACTGCACGCACTCCGGGGGCGCGGGCTCGGTGGTCGCCGCTGCGGCGGACGGGGTGGCCGTCAGCGCCATCAGGAGGCCAGCCGCGGTGGTGGCGGTGAGGGCGACCGGGCGCGATATGCGCGACATGAGGTTGCTCATGACGGGGATCCTCCGGGGCCTGGGGTTCTTGCGCAAGTGCTTGCAATAGTTTTCAGCCAGGCGGGCGGCGAGTTGGGTGATTGCCGATTAAACAGGGGGTTCCAAGTGTGAAAACTCTTGCAAGTGTGCAGCCGTTCAAGGGGCGGCCAGGTGGTGGAGGACGGTGTGGGTGGCGCGTTGCACCGCCTCGCGGGCGGGGGCGGTGTGGTCGACCGTCTCGAAGCCGTGGGGGGCGTTCGGGAGGTCGATGAGGTCCACGGTGGCGCCGCTCGGTTCGGCGGCGGCGAGGAACTCCGCCACCGTCGCGGCGATCTGCGGCATCTCCCGTCCGACGCGGGTGAGCACAACCGGAGGGATCGCGCCGCGCGCGGCGCGCACAGCGGCGGCGGGGTGGAAGCGGGAGTCGGAGAGTCCCCAGTTGGGGAGCGGGGCCAGGATCGGGTAGGTCAGCGCGACGCACCGCAGCCACGGCGGGGGCGCGGCGAGCCAGTCGGCGGCCAGCAGGCCGCCGCCGGAGAAGAACCAGAGCGCGACGCGGTCGGCGGCGACACGCGGGTCGGCCCGGAGCCGGTCGACCGCCTCCGCGACGTCATCCGCCGCCGTTCCGTACGCGCCGAGGTCGTGGAGCCGGTGGTGCACGGTCGCGCCGATGACACCGAGGTCCGCCACGTACTGGCCGTATCCGAGGAAGGTCGGCCAGTCCAGCGGTGAGGGCCGTACGTCGGGTGGCAGCGGGCCGCCGTGGACGAAGAGGATCGCGGGCGCGGGGTCGCCGCCGTCGGGGAGGTGCAGTTCGAGGCGGTAGGTCCGCTCGCGGGGGCGCGGCGGCTCGGGCGCGTCGAGGAGGAACGGCCGTAGGTGGGCGGGCGGTTCCTGGGGCGGCGGCCCGTCCGTCGAGCTGCCGCCGCGCAGACGGTGTCCTTCGCCGGCCGCCGCCTTCAGCAGTACCTCGGTGAGTTCGGCGGGGGTGGACAGCATCGGCCAGTGTCCGGTGTCGAGTTCGAAGAAGGTGAAACGGGGCTCGGTGAGCGGGCGTAGACGCGGGTCGCCCAGCTCGACCAGGTGCTCCAGCAGGGCGATTCCGTTGCCGTTCGCGGTGCACAGGACGCCGGTGCTGGGGAGCAGGTGGACGGCGCCGGTGAGGCGGAGCGGTTGCGTCAGGGTCCGTACGGGCTGCGGGGCGGCGAGCCGCGACAGGCGGTCGAGATCCTGAGGGGTGAGGCCGTCGGTGCTTCCGTGGCGGGCCCAGCCGCCGTCGGCAGCCCCGTCCGCACCGGGAGGGGGCGGGTGCGCGTCGTCGGTGGGCTCCGCCGTGAGCCGTCCTCTCAGGGCCTGGTCGGCGAGGAGTGCGAGGGCGGGGTCGCCGTCCTGGGGCAGGCCGGCGTCGAGGTGGACGACACGCAGGCGCGGCCGGTCGTTCGCCCGCCGGTCGGCGGCGCCGAGCACCGGGGCGATGCCGTAGCCGTGTCCGACGAGAACGGTGTCGGTGTCCGCGTCGATCCCGTCGACGACGCGGAGGATTTCACCGATGTGGGCCTCCAGGTCGGCGTCGCCGCCGGGCAGCGTCACGGGGTGCGCCCCGGCGCCGGCCGCCCGTAGCCGGCCGGCGAGGTCCCGCCAGATCCAGCCGCCGGTGAACAGGCCCGGTACCAGCACAAACGCGGTCTTCACAGCCATCACAGTCCCTCCTCGATCCGCGAACGGGTGGGTACCGTAGGAACTCCCCCTGAGGGAGGTTCAACCCATGCCGGAGCCCGACGACTTGTGGAGCATCGGGGAGCTGGCCGCCCGCGCGGGCGTCACCGTCAAGACGGTCCGCTTCTACTCGGACCGGGGCCTGCTGCCGGAGGCCGGACGCAGCGCCGGGGGCCACCGCCGCTACGGACGCGCATCCCTGGACCGGCTCCGGCTCATCCGCGCGTTGCGGGGACTGGACCTCCCGGTCCCGGAGGTGGCGCGCCTGGTCGACGGCGACGGCGACGGCGGCGGTACGGCCCTGGGGGACGACGCCGTCGTACGGGACGTCGTCGCGGCGCGGTTGGCGGACCTCGGGTCGCGGATGGCCGCGTTGCGCTGGCGTGGGGCCGCGCTGCGGCTGCTCCAGGACTGTACGGCGGAGGAGCGGGCCGAGCGGTTGGCGCTTATCGGCCGGGTGTCCACGCCGCCCGACACGGCGGCGCTGGCCTCCTTCTGGCGGCGGTGGCTGCCGCCGGGGCTGCCGCCCCGGGTGGTCGGCCTTGTGCTGGACCAGGCGGTTCCGGCGCTGCCGTCCGACCCCTCCCCGGAGTGGTTCCTGACGTTCGCCCGACTGCACGCCTTCACCTCCGCGCTCCGCCCGGCGAAGCGCGAGAGCCAGCCGACGGCGCATCGCCGCGAGAGCGGGCAACGCCCGGCCGTGCTGTACGAGGGGCTGACCGAGGCGTTCGTCCTGGTCTCCCCCGCCGTACGGGCGGGGGAGGGGCCGCGCCCGGGCGACGCGCTCGACCGCTTTGTGGCGGCGTACGCGGAGACGGCGAACACCCGCGACTCCACCTCGTTCCGCCGCGCGCTGAGCCGCCAACTCGCGGCTGAGCCCCGGCTGGACCACTACTGGGAGCTGGTCGCCCGGCTCTCCCCGCCCGGCACCGTGACGCCGGGCGCCGCCCACGACTGGCTGGCGCGGGCGCTCACCGCCCAGACGGCGCCGGGGGCGCCAACGCCCTGACCACGCCGTCGGCGTCACACCCGCCCGCCGGCGTCCTCGTCACCCGATGGGAGGCTCTATGGACGTGATCTCCCTGCGCCTTGCCCCGAACGTGTGAGACTCAGCCGACCGGGCCGGGTGGGCACGGCGGTTGAGAGGGGCGGCGGCGGATGCGCTGGCAGACGCATGGCGAGCGGCGGATCTACAGCGACCAGTGGGTCAACCTCTGCACGGTGGACGTGCAGCAGCCGGACGGGCTTCGCCTGGACTACAGCGTCGTACGGCTGCGGCACCTGGCCGTGGCCGCCGTGCTGAACGACCGGCGTGAGGTGCTGATGATGTGGCGCCACCGCTTCATCACGGACTGCTGGGCGTGGGAGCTGCCGATGGGCCTGGTGGAGGAGGACGAGACGCCCGCCGACGCCGCCGCGCGGGAGGCGCTGGAGGAGACGGGTTGGCGGCCGGGGCCGATGCGGCCACTGATCTACGCCGAGCCGGCCAACGGGATCACGGACTCCCAGCACCACGTCTTCCGCGCCGACGGCGCGACGTACGTGGGCCCGCCGACGGAGAAGAACGAGTCCGACCGGATCGAGTGGGTTCCGCTGGCCGACGTGCGGGGGATGATCGACCGCCGCGAGGTCGTCAGCAGCGGCTCCCTCGTCGGCCTGCTCTACCTCCTCCTGGACGAGCCGACCTCCTGACGCCGTTCCCGCACCGGAAATCCCGTTGCCGCCGGTGTCCCGCTCCGCGCACGCTCGCTCTGTGACCGCTGATGCCGAGAGGGACGTCCTGGCCGGCCATGTGCTGTGCCTGCCGGTGCCGCGCACGAGCTGGATGGACGCGGGGGTGGTGCCGACGCCCTTTGTCACGATCAGCGACTGTCTGGACGACACACCGCGCCCCGAGTTCTGGGCCTGGTACACGACCCGAGGGGCGGCCGAGCGTGCGCGCGTCGAGCGCTGCCCTGACGCCCGGCTGCTCGCGGTCGGTCTGCGGGTCGCCGACGCGTGCGAACTCGCCGACCACCTGCGGGAGTCAGGCGCCTACGAGCACGCGACCTGGAACGGCGAACCCACCCCGTACGGGGTGCTGGCCGCCGCCGAGCCGGTCCCGCCGGCAGGACGCGGCCTCGGCTTTGACGTCGTCGGCCTGGAGTGGGCGGTCTCGTCGATCCACTCGTGGCTGTGCCACAGCTACGAGACGGAGGTCCGGCACGAACTCGGCGTCCGCCTCAACAGCCTGGGCCTGCTGGAGACCCACGAGGACGCGAGTGCCGTCCTCGCCCACCTGGACGGCCAGCCGCCGGAGAACGCGCCGGAAGACGCGTTCTGGACGGTGGTGTCTCTCACCGAGTGGGAACCGGGCGCGTCCTGACCCGAGCCGGAGGGCGCGCCCCTCCCGTCGCCCGGTCGTCGAGCGACGGGACGGGAGGGGAGCGGGACGGGCTTAGGGGTCAGTTCATCGGGGCGCCCAGGAGGGCGGTGCCGGTGCGGAGGTAGTCGCTGGTGGGGAGGGAGCCGTCGGGCTTGCGGGGCCCCTCAGCGGTGCGGGCGTCGACGCTGCGCACCGGGGAGGAGCCGTTGTCGGTCGGGGGCGCGTCGGGGCCCCAGGAGTTGGCGGCTACGACCGCGCGGGAGCCGAGCTTGGCCGTGCCGCCGGCGTTGGCGAAGGAGAGGTTGCGGGAGAGCCGGGCCGGGGAGGTCGCGAAGTAGAAGCCGCTCTGGGCGTTGTTGTACGCGGTGTTGCGGTGGACGCGCATCGCGCCCTGGTTGCTGTTCTCGGTGAAGCCGTGCTTGGTGTTCTTCCAGGCGGCGTTGTCGGTGACGATGTGGGCGGTGTGGACGCCGCCGCCGCCGAGCTTGAAGCCGTTGCCGTTGCCCTCGAAGGCGGGGTCCTTCCAGCGGTTGACGCCGTTGCCGTAGGCCCAGCTGCGCTCGATGCGGATCGGGCTCTCCCACTTCCACAGGTCGAGGCCGTCGTCCGCGTTGTGGTAGAGCCGGGCGCCGACGACCCTGTTGCCCTCACCCGAGCCGAACTTGATGGCGAGGCCGTCGGCGTTCTGGCCGTGGTTCGCGGCGTCGTAGTTGTTCCACGAGTCGAGGTTCTCGATGAGGTTGTTCACGGTGCCGTGGCCTCTGAGAGTGAAGCCGGAGTCGCCGTTGCCGTGGGTGGTGAGGTTGCGGAAGACGCCGCCGACGGAGGAGGTGACCACTACGCCGTGGGCGGGGGAGTTGCGGAAGGTGAGGTTCGACAGCGTCCAGTGGTCGCCGGCTATCGCGGCGAGCCACTGACCGGACGGCAGCTTCGAGCCGTCGATCACGACCTTGTGCGTTCCGTGCGCGGTCACGGTGATGCGGCGCTCGGGCGTGCCGTCGGTCTGGCTCTTGAGGGACTTCGTCGGGTGGTACGTGCCGGCGCGCAGCTGGATGGTGGTGCCGGGGCGGACGGCGGCGAACGCCTTCTCCAGTTCCGCCGTCGTGGCGACGGTGACGGTGGTGGCCTCGGCGGCGTCGGCACCGTGGGGGGAGGCGACGAGGTAGACGCCTCCGGCGCCGACGGCCGTCGCGGTGACGAGGGCGACCGGCAGTGTCCGCCCGCGGCGGTGGCGTCCCTTGCTGTGGCTCATGTGCGCTGGTTCCGTCCTGTGGGGGTTGGATGTTGAAGGGTGAATCATTCACCACATCCGCACCACGCGCCGAACCGGTCTACACCAACTGGCCTGTACCAAGGCTGAGTTGGTTTGGAGGAAACCGACCACACCGGGCCGGAGCGGCTGTCGCCGGACGGCACCTCGGCGCCCCCGGCCGGTGTGCTGCAATCAGACATGGCCTCCACCGAGGACGGAACCATGCCGCCGTCGTCGTCCGACGGTGCCGACTGCCGGCTGCGGGCCGAGATCGAGCGGTTGCGCGCCGAGGCCGCCGACCGGATGCGGCTCGCGCAGCGCAGAGCGGACCTGTGGGTACGGGTGGACATCCTGCTGGGGCTGCCCGCCGCGTTCCTCGCGGGGGCGTCCGGCGCGGCCGGCCTGGCCACGCCCGACGCCCGGGTCCCCGCCGCGCTACTGGCCCTGCTCGCCGCGGGGTTGGCCGGCTGCGCCGGGAGCCTGCGGAGCGACACCAGGCGACGTGCCAACAAGCGCGCCCGACACGCCTGGGCGGCCGTCGAGGCCGGCGCGAGGGTGAGACTCAGCCAGCACCGCGTCGTCCCCGCCGACCTCGCCGAACTGCTGGACCGCCGCCAGGCGGCGCTCACCGCCTACGACGCCGAGCACCCGCCACCCGGCGGCAACCCGTCGTCCGGCTTCGCGCCGACACCACCGGGCTGAACGAGCGCCCCGCGCACCGCCCCGCGCGGTGCAGCCCCGCCCC
>NZ_WMLF01000311.1 GCF_014156695.1 Streptomyces durbertensis
GCATCATCGTGTAGTGGGCGCCGTCGTCGCCGCGCATCTCGCCGACGGGTTGGTAGCCCCACGAGGCGTACGCGGCGCGGGCTGCGTCGGCGTCGGTGCGGACGTTGAGCAGGACGCGTTCGGCGGGGACGTCCGCCAGCAGGGTCTCGTGGAGGCGGCGGGCGACGCCCCGGCCGCGCCAGGGGGCGCGGACGGCCAGTTCGAGCAGGGCGAAGGTGCGGCGGCCGTCCTCGTGGGAGAGGTCCGCGGGGGCGGGTTCGAGGAGGCGGTCCCACCAGACGTTGTCGGCGGCCAGCGAGCGGCCGAAGGCGATGCCGACCGGTTCGGGGCCGCCGGACCGGAGGCTGCCGGCGCGGGCGCGGGCGCGGGCGAGGGCGGCGCGGAAGCCGGGCGCCCGGGTCTGCTCGGTGAAGTCGGAGAAGGCGGCGGCGATCGTCTCGGGGGTCTCCAGGTACGGCGGTTCGGCGAACGTCGCCGCGTAGACCTGCCGGAACGCCGCCTCGGCGCGCGCGGTGGCCGGGCCGTCGAGGCGTTCGACGGTGGCGACGGGCGGCGCTGTCATCCGGCGGTTCCCTTCAGCGCGTCGTAGCTCGGTACGGGGTACCCGGCATGGTCGCCGCCCATGCGGCCACGGGGCCGGGGTCACTCCAGGGAGGGAGCGCGCGTGGTGAGACGCGGGCGCGTGCCCACGAGGGCGCGCGAGGCGCGGGGGTGGCAGGCGCGGGGCGTCAGACGCAGGTGCGGGGCGTCAGACGCGGGCGTGTCGGCGGCGGCGCTGCGCGGGCGGGTTGCCGGGGCCGCCGGCGGCCCGCTCGCGGGCGCGCTTGAGGCGCATCTCGACGATGATCGAGACGGCGACGATCACGAAGCCGAGCGCCATGAGGGAGAAGGTCAGCGGGACGCCGTCGCCGGGGGCGTACATGTTGCGGTCGTCGTCCTGCCAGGGCCACAGGGCGCGCAGGGACCCGGCCATCAGGCCGGTCATGACCACCAGGGTGGTGTGGTGGTAGTTCTCCAGCAGCCACTTGAGCAGCTTGACGAAGACCGCCAGGCCGACCATGCAGCCCAGGCCGAAGGCGGCGAGCAGGCCGAGGTCGCGGCTGTTCGCCGCGTCGATCACGGGCTGGTAGAGGCCCATCGTGAGCAGGATGAAGGAGCCGGAGAGGCCGGGCAGGACGAGGGCGCAGATGGCGACGGAGCCGCCGAGGAAGAGCGTGAGCGGGTTGCCGCTGGTCTCCGACGGCGGCAGCCCGGTGACGACGAAGGCGGCGACGCCGACGGCGCCGGCGAGCAGGTAGTTGCCGGCTTTCCAGCGCTGGCCGGAGTGGCTGTAGGGGACCCAGACGGAGGCCAGGACGAGGCCGAGGAAGAGCGCGAAGGCGTACTGCTGGTGGCTCTCGACGAGCGGCGCCACCAGCTTGGCGCCCAGGACGAGGGCACAGGCCATGCCGATGAGCATCGGCACGACGACCGGCCAGTCGACGTTGCGCAGTTCGTCGCGGGCGCGGGTGGCGCCGCGTCGGCGCGGCAGGTCGGAGGCCGCGTAGCGGATCGCGGTGGTGATGTGGCCGGCGCCGCCGATCAGCTTCTCGTAGGCGCCGATGATCAGCGCGACCGTGCCGCCGCTGACGCCGGGGACGACCTCGACGACACCGATGAGGGCGCCTCGGAACACGTTGAACGCTCGCGCGCCGACGGAAGTGTTGGTCGTGGTCGACATGGTCTCCAGTTTCCCCAGGGCTCCACAGGCGGCAGAACGGCCTTCATCCTATGCTGCGGCTGTCGGGTGGCCGTTCGGGTCGACCGTACGTTTGAGGTGGGGACAACCACCCGTTCCCGGGTACGTGATCTCGTGTTCGGACGGCTGCTGTCCGGTGTCGACGGCAGCGGAAACGGTTCAGCGGAAGAGCAGCGGAAGAGGAGAGTCAAGCCGAAAGTGGCCGGGGACGAGGGCAGCGAGCCGGAGCGGAACGCCGGGCGGGACGCCGAGCGGAAAGGGCGGAACACCGGGCGGGACGCCGGGCCGGACGCTGGGCGGGACGCGGGGCCGGACGCCGGACCGGAGGCGCCGGACACCCCGCCGGGACCGCCCGGCGGCGAGCCGGCGTGGGCCGACGACCGGGACGAGGAGGGCAAGCTCCTCAGCGACGAGGCGCACAGCGCGTTCACGCCGCCGCTCGGCGTCCCGCTGCCGCCGCCCCCGGCCGACGAGCACCCCACGTCGGAGTTCGCGCTGCCGGCGGGGCTGCGTCCCCCGGAGTCCGACGCCTCGGAAGAGCACCCGACGTCCGAGTTCGCCGTGCCCGAGGGCGTCCGGCCGCCGGAGGCGGAGCCGCCGGGAAGTGTGTCGCAGTTCACGCCGGTCAGGGGCATGCCGACGGTCGGGCCGCTGGCCCGGCAGTACGCGCCGTGGCAGGACCGGATGCGCACGATCGTCCGGATGCCGCTGGCCGAGCGGCCGGCGCCGCCGGAGGAGACCGTCGCCCGCCGGGAGAGCGACGAGGAGTCCGGGCCGGCGGCGCCGAGGGTGCTCGACCTGACGCTGCGTATCGGCGAGCTGCTGCTCGCCGGCGGCGAGGGCGCGGAGGATGTCGAGGCGGCGATGTTCGGCGTGGCGCACGCCTACGGGCTGGACCGCTGCGAGCCGACCGTCACGTTCACGCTGCTGTCGGTGGTGTACCAGCCGTCGCTGGTCGACGACCCGGTGACGCTGAGCCGTACCGTGCGCCGCCGGGGCACCGACTACACCCGGCTGGCGGCGGTGTTCCGCCTGGTCGACGACATCACGTCCTCCGAGGTCACGCTGGAGGAGGCGTACGGCCGGCTGGCCGAGATCCGCCGCAACCGGCACCCGTTCAGCAAGAACGAGCTGACGGCGGCCGCCGGACTGCTCGCGGGCGCGGCGGCCACCCTCGTCGGCGGCGGGCCGATCGTCTTCGTGCTGGCGGCGGTGGGCGCGATGCTCGGCGACCGGCTGGCGTGGGCCCTGTCGAGCCGGGGGCTGCCGGAGTTCTACCAGTTCGTGGCCGCGGCGATGCCGCCCGCCGCGATGGGCGTGATGGTGACGCTGGTGACCCATCCGGTCTTCGACGACGTGCGGGCGTCGGCGGTGATCACCGGCGGGCTGTTCGCGCTGATCCCCGGACGGGCGCTGGTGGCGGCCGTGCACGACGGCCTGACCGGCTACTACATCACCGCCTCGGCCCGTCTGCTGGAGGTCGTGTACCTCGTGGTGGGCATCGTGGTCGGGGTGCTGGCGGTGCTGTACCTGGGGGAGCAGTTCGGGCCCGGCTTCGACCCGGACGCCGTGTACTCCCGGCGACGGCCGGTGACGCAGCTGTTCGCGGCGATGCTGCTGACGTTCTCGTTCTGCGTGATGCTCCAGCAGGAGCTGCGCACGGTGGCGTGGGCGACGCTGAACGGAGGTGTGGCGTGGCTGGTCTTCGGCTCGCTCGCCCACACCGGCGGGATCGACCCGGTGCCGGCGACGTTCGCCGCCGCCGGGCTGGTGGGGCTCTTCGGGCAGTTGCTCTCCCGCTACCAGTCGGCGTCGTCGATGCCGTACATCACGGCGGCCATCGGCCCGCTGCTGCCCGGTAGCGCCACGTACTTCGGCCTGCTGGGCGTCGCCCAGGGAAACATGGACAAGGGCTTCCAGCACCTGGCGACGGCGGCCGCGCTGGCGCTGGCCATCGCCATCGGAGTGAATCTCGGCGGCGAACTCGCGCGGCTGTTCATCAAGGCGCCGGGGCTGGAGACGCCGCTGCCGGGGCGGCGCGCGGCGAAGCGCACGAGGGGCTTCTGACGCGGCGGCGTGCGGGGCGCGTGTCGGTCGCCGTGCGCTGGCCATGCGCGCCGTGGTCACGCCCGGCGGGCCGTGCGCGCCCCCGCCGTACGCCCCGCCCGGCACGTACGACAACGGGGTGGGTGCCGCCGCCTGGCGGTACCCACCCCGTACGTCACAGCCGGGAACGCCCGGCGGGAGACGGTGGCTCAGTGGCCCGGCGGCTCAGTGGCCGCCGTTGGCCTCAAGGCGCTTGATGGAGGCCTCGATCTCGGCCTCCGCCTCGGTGCGGCCGACCCAGTTGGCGCCCTCCACGGACTTGCCGGGCTCCAGGTCCTTGTAGACCTCGAAGAAGTGCTGGATCTCCAGGCGGTCGAACTCCGACACGTGGTGGATGTCCCGCAGGTGCTCCATGCGCGGGTCGGACGCCGGCACGCACAGCAGCTTGTCGTCGCCGCCGGCCTCGTCGGTCATCCGGAACATGCCGATCGCGCGGCACTTGATGATGCAGCCGGGGAAGGTCGGCTCGTCCAGCAGGACAAGCGCGTCCAGCGGGTCCCCGTCCTCGCCCAGGGTGCCGTCGACGTAACCGTAGTCGGCCGGGTACACGGTCGAGGTGAACAGGTGACGGTCCAGTCGGATACGACCGGTCTCGTGGTCGACCTCGTACTTGTTCCGCGACCCCTTCGGGATCTCGATGGTGACGTCGAACTCCACTGGGAGGCTCCTCCGTGATCAACACATGTGTCTGGTGGTTAAGTGTCCCCCACGCAGGTGTGTGCTAGCGAAAGGGGCTGGTCCGGAGTGCGCGGTTCGCCCATGAACAGGTGGGTTCGTTCACTGGACGCGGTCGACCGGCCGATCCGGACCGTCCGACTCCGCTGGCGGACGACGCCCCCGCGACAGCGTCGTACCTGGCAGACGGCGGCGGGGGCCGCAGCCGTCGGCCTGGCCGCCGCCCTGACGGCGGTGGCCGCGACAGGGCCGTGGGACTCAGGCCAGCGTAAGGCCGAACGCGCCTGGGCGGCCGAGCACGGCGCCGACAGTGGCCAGGGCCACACCGACGACGGCCGGGGCGCCCAGGCCGGTGCCGGCACGGGCGACGGAACCGACGGCAAGGCGCTGGGCGCCGAGCCCGCGCCCAGCGCGGAACCCGTGCTCGCCGCGCTCGGCGACCGCGCCGCCGCCCCCACCGAGAAGGGCCTGGACAAGGCGCTGCGCCCACTGCTGAGGAAGTACGAGGGCAAGGCGCTCGGAAAGCGCACCACCGTCTCCGTCGTGGACGTCGGCACCGGCAGGGAGCTGTTCTCCGCCGGCGGCGGCGAGCCCGTCGTGCCCGCCTCCACGATCAAGCTGGCCACGGCCGCCGCCGCGCTCAGCGCGCTCGGCGGAGAGCACCGCATCCCCACCCGCGCGGTGTGGGACGCCGGGGACAAGCGGGTCGTGCTCGTCGGTGGCGGCGACCCGACGCTCACCGAGTCCCAGCTGGAGGCGCTGGCGGCCGACACCGCCAAGGCCGTCCGCTCGCGCGGCCTCGAGCCGCGCAGCGTCGGCTACGACGTCACCGGCTACGACGGCCCGCAGCAGCACCCCATCGGGGTGAACGACAACATCGCGCCGCTCACGCCGCTGATGCTCAACGCCGCCCGCGTCGACAACTCCACCCGGGGCCCCGCGCCGCGCGCCGCCAACCCGGCCGCGGACGCGGCCGTCGCCTTCGCCACGATGCTGCGCGACAACGGCGTCGACACCGACCGCACGGTGAAGACCGAGGCCCCGGCCGGCTGGAACCGCGCCAAGGGCGGCGCCGACAGCCGCGCGCTGCTGGCCGAACACCGCTCGGCGCCGCTGGCCGAACTGGTCGAGCGCATGCTGCTGCACAGCGACAACGACCTGGCCGAGGCACTGGCCCGGCAGACCGCGATGGCCGCCGGGAAGCCGGCCGACTTCGCCGGCACCGAGAAGGCGGTCAAGGCCCGCCTCGCCGCGCTCGACCTGCCGGTGGAGCGGATGCGCCTGGTCGACGGCAGCGGGCTCAGCCGCGGCGACCGGCTCTCCACCCGCTTCCTGGCGACCCTCCTCGCCCGGGCCGCCGACGAGCGGCGCCCCGAACTGCGCCCGTTGCTCACCGGCATGCCGGTGGCCGGCTTCACCGGCACGCTCGGCGGCCGCTACGACACACCGGACGCCACCGCCGGCGCCGGCCTCGTGCGGGCCAAGACCGGCACGCTGACCGGCGTGAACTCGCTGGCCGGCACGGTGGTGGACGCCGACGGCCGGCTGCTGTCCTTCGCCTTTGTCACCACCGGCACCGCCGACCCGCGTGCCGCGCAGAACGCGCTGGACACGATGGCCGCGACCGTCGCGCGCTGCGGCTGCCGCTGACGGGGCGCCGGACGCGCCGGGCCGCCGACGACGAAGGGGCGCCGACACGCTGGGGCGCCCGACGCGCCGAGACGCCCGCCTCGGGGTGTGTGCGGCCGCCGCGCCGGTTCGGTGCCGCCGCCGGTCCGACCGCCGCGGCGGCAGGCGAGTGCGCGGCAGTGCCGGTCCCCGTGGCGCCCCGCGTCGGCGCCCGCCGCCTTGTCGGGCTTGTCGGGGCCGTGTCGTACCCGGTTCGCGCCGCACGTTCCGTTCCCCGCCCCGCTC
>NZ_WMLF01000312.1 GCF_014156695.1 Streptomyces durbertensis
TCCCCTGACACCGCCCCGTCACCTCGCCCCGAACGAAAGCAGAACCATGACCCGCCGCGGCACACTCCGCGTCTACCTCGGCGCCGCACCCGGCGTCGGCAAGACGTACCGCATGCTCGGCGAGGCCCACCGTCGGCTGGAGCGCGGCACGGACGTGGTCGTCGGGCTGGTGGAATGCCACGGCCGGGCCCGGACCGAGGTGATGCTGCACGGGCTTGAGGTGCTTCCCCGCCGCGCGGTGGAACACCGGGGCGCGGTGTTCCACGAGTTGGACGTCCGGGCGGTGCTCGACCGGGCGCCGCGCGTGGTGCTGGTCGACGAGCTGGCGCACACCAACGTGCCGGGCTCCCGCAACACCAGGCGCTGGCAGGACGTGCGAGAGCTGCTGGACGCCGGCATCGACGTCGTCACCACCGTCAACGTCCAGCACCTGGAGTCGTTGGGCGACGTCGTCGAGTCCATCACCGGCGTCCGGCAGCGGGAGACCGTACCGGACGAGGTGGTGCGCCGCGCGGAGCAGATCGAACTCGTCGACATGACCCCGCAGGCGCTGCGCCGCCGCCTCGCGCACGGCAACGTCTACGCGCCGGAGAAGATCGACGCCGCGCTCTCCAACTACTTCCGGCTCGGCAACCTCACCGCGCTGCGGGAACTGGCGCTGCTGTGGACCGCCGACCGGGTCGACGAGTACCTCCAGCGCTACCGCGCCGAGAAGGGCATCACCTCACCCTGGGCCGCCCGCGAACGCATCGTGGTCGGCCTCACCGGCGGGCCCGAGGGCCGGACCCTGCTGCGCCGCGCCGCCCGGATCGCCGCAAAGGGGTCGGGCAGCGAGATCCTCGCCGTGCACATCTCCCGCGCCGACGGCCTCACCAGCGCCCCGCTCGGCGAACTCGCGGCCCAGCGTGTGCTCGTGGAGGACCTGGGCGGCACGTTCCACTCGGTGGTGGGCGAGGACGTGTCCGGCGCGCTGCTGGAGTTCGCACGCGGTGTCAACGCCACCCAGGTCGTGCTGGGCACCAGCCGCAGACCCGCCTGGCAGTACGTGTTCGGTCCCGGGGTGGGGGCCACCGTGGCCCGCGACTCCGGCCCCGACCTGGACGTGCACGTCGTCACCCACGAGCAGGCCGCGAAGGGGCGCAGCCTTCCGGTGGTGCGCGGGGGCCGGCTCGGCCGCACCCGCCGGCTGGCCGGCTGGTGCCTGGGCACCGCCGGCCCGGTCCTGCTCACCCTCGCGCTGAGCGGCGCGCACTCCTCGTTCGGCTTCGCCGGGGAGACGCTGCTCTTCCTCACCCTGACCGTCGTGACCGCGCTCACCGGCGGATTGTGGCCGGCGCTCACCGCGGCGGCCACCGGGTCGCTGCTGCTGAACTTCTTCTTCACCGAGCCGTACCACACCCTGATGATCGACGCCCCGGAGAACGTCCTGGCGATCGCGATCTTCCTGGTGGTCGGCGGCGCGGTCGCCTCGCTGGTCGACCGCGCCGCCCGGCACACCCAGCAGGCGGCCCGACTGCGCGCCGAGGCCGAGACGTTGAGCTTCCTGTCCGGCTGTGTGCTGCGCGGCGAGACCACCACCGGTGCCCTTCTGGAACGCGTCCGGGAAACCTTCCACATGGAGTCCGTCGCGCTGCTCGAACGCCCCGGGCCCCGAGCCGGCTGGCGGCCCGTGGACGCCGTGGGCACGGACGCGGCCGGGCGCCCGGAGGACGCCGACGTCGACGTCCAGGTCGGCGACCGGCTCGCGCTCGCGCTGCGCGGCCGGCCGCTGCCCGCAGAGGACCGTCGCGTGCTCGGCGCGTTCGCCGCCCAAGCCGCCGTCGTGCTCGACCGGCAGCGGCTGCTCGGCGAGGCGGAACGGGCCCGCGAGCTCGCCGGCGCCAACCGCACCCGCACCGCGCTGCTCGCGGCCGTCTCCCACGACCTGCGCACACCGCTGGCCGGTATCAAGGCCGCCGTCTCCTCCCTCCGCTCCGACGACGTCACCTGGTCCGAGGAGGACGTCGCGGAACTGCTCGCGGGTATCGAGGAGGGCGCCGACCGGCTCGACCACCTGGTCGGGAACCTGCTCGACATGAGCCGGCTGCACACCGGGACGCTGACGCCGCTCATCGGCGAGGTGGCGCTGGAGGAGGTCGTCCCGGCGGCGCTGGGCGGCGTGCCGGCGGACAGCGTGCGGCTCGACCTGCCGGAGACCCTGCCGCTGGTGCGGGCCGACGCCGGGCTGCTGGAACGCGTGGTGGCCAACGTCGTGGAGAACGCCGTCACCTACTCGCCGCCGGACCGGCGGGTGCGGCTGTCCGCGAGCGTGCACGCCGAGCGGCTGGAACTGCGTGTCGTCGACCACGGCCCGGGCGTACCGGACGCCGCGAAGGAACGCGTCTTCGAACCGTTCCAACGGCACGGCGACGTGCCGCGCGGTGCGGGCGTGGGACTCGGGCTGGCCGTGGCACGCGGGTTCACCGAGCTGATGGGCGGCACGCTGACCGCCGAGGACACCCCGGGAGGCGGTCTGACCATGGTGCTCGCCCTCGACGCGGGCACCCCGGGCGGTGGATCGCCCGGGGCCGCCGCCCCTCCGACCGTCGCGCCCGGCAGTGCGGGCGCCGAACGAAAGGAAGCACCGTGACCAGGGTGCTCGTCGTGGACGACGAACCGCAGATCGTCCGCGCTCTCTCCCTCAACCTGCGCGCCCGCGACTACGACGTCGCCTCCGCGCCGGACGGCAACGGCGCCCTGCGCCTGGCCGTCGACTACCACCCCGACGTGGTGATACTCGATCTCGGGCTGCCCGACATCGACGGTAGCGAAGTGATCCGCGGCCTGCGCGGCTGGTCGCGGGTACCGATCATCGTCCTGTCCGCGCGGCACGCCTCGGAGGAGAAGGTCGGCGCACTGGACGTCGGCGCCGACGACTACGTCACCAAGCCGTTCGGCATGGCGGAACTCATCGCCCGACTGCGGGCGGCGGTACGGCGGGCGGCGCCCGCCGACGACCCCGGGTCCGCCTTCGTGGACGCCGGCACGTTCAGCGTGGATCTCGCCGCCAAGCGGGTCGTCCGCGACGGCGCCGACGTGCGGCTCACCCCCACCGAGTGGCACGTCCTGGAGATCCTGGTCCGCAACCCGGGACGGCTGGTGAGCCAACAGCACCTGCTCCACGAGGTGTGGGGGCCGGCCTACGCGGCGGAGACGCACTATCTACGGGTCTATCTCGCCCAACTGAGGCGGAAGTTGGAGGAGGTGCCGTCGCGTCCCCGGCATCTTGTCACCGAGCCGGGCATGGGCTACCGCTTCGAGCCCTGACCCTCTCGCGCACACCGCGTGGACTATGGTGAACCGGTTGTGCGGCGGCGCTGACGCCGAGGCGGACGGGGAGGGTGCGCGGTGGCCGGGGACTACCGGGCGGACTGGCTGCGGGTTCCGGTCGGCGACGACGCCGCCCGGTGGGCCACCCGCTCCGACTGCCACCGGGTCCTCGCGATCGTGCACAACGTGACCTCGGCGACGCGGCTGCTCGACGTGCTGCCGCTCTTCCGCGACGACCTGCGGATTCAGCTGCTCGCCACCTGCACCGGCTCTTCGCCCTTCCAGGGCGGCGTGCGCGAGCTGCTGGCGGAGCTGGCCGTGCCGGTACTGCCGTGGGAGCAGGCGCTCAACACGCCGGTGTCGCTGGCGCTGAGCGCCAGCCTGGGCGGTGAACTGGCCAGTGTTCGAGGGCCTGTTGCGGTCCTTTCGCACGGTGTTGGATACAATAAGAGGCTCGCCACACCGGACACCGGACACCGGACACCGGACACCGGACACCGGACACCGGACACCGGACACCGGACACCGGACACCGGCCCCGTGTTCGGGATGTCGCCGGAGTGGCTGCTCGCCGACGGCAAGCCGGTCGCCGAACGTCTTGTGCTCTCCCACCCCGAGCAGTTGGACCGGCTGCGCCGCTACTGCCCGCAGGCCGCGCCCCGCGCGGTGCTCGCCGGTGACCCCTGCTACGACCGCCTGCTCAACGCCCTTCCCCACCGCGAGCGCTACCGCCGTGCGCTGGGCGTCCGTCCCGGTCAGCGCCTCGTCGTGCTCAACTCCACCTGGAACGCCGAGTCGTTGTTCGGCGACGGCGAGCAGCCGCACCTCCTCGGTACTCTGCTCGACCGGTTGACCACCGAACTGCCGCTGGACGAATACCGGTTGGCCGCCATATTGCATCCGAACATCTGGCACGGCCACGGCCCGGGGCAGGTCCGCGTCTGGCTGGACCGCGCCCGGCGCGGCGGTCTCACGCTGATCGACCCGACCGAGGACTGGCGTCAGACACTCGCCGCAGCGGACGCGGTCGTCGGCGACTTCGGCTCGGTCAGCTACTACGCGGCGGCGATCGGCGTACCGGTGCTGGTGGCGGCGCCCGGCGCGGAGCGTCTCGACGCCGACTCCCCGGTCGCCGAGTTCGTGCGCACCACACCGCGCCTGGACCTCGGGCGCCCGCTGGCCGCCCAGCTCGCCGAGCTCGTCGGCGGCCACCGCCCGCGTCCCTCGCTCGCCGCGCAGGCGTCCTCGGCGCCCGGGCGATCCGCCGCCCTGCTACGACGGACCTTCTACGACCTGATCGGCATATCCGAGCCCGCTCGGCCCGCCGCGCTGGACCCGCTGCCGCTGCCGCCCTACCGGCCGGCCCGGCCGTCGACCCCGCTGCTTGCTCTCACCAGGCGGCAGCCGGACGGGACGGTGCTGCTGCGCCGCCACGTCGATCCGGCCGCTCCGATCACCGGCTACGACAGCAGCCATCTCGCCGTGCACGAGGACACGTTGGAGACGCACGCCCTCGACATCGCCGACGTCGTCTTCCGCGACGGCGCGCCCGACGACCCGCGCCTGGGCGGCCCGGCCCGCTGGACCGCCGAGGCGCTGCACGCCCGCCCGCACGCGGCGCTCGCCGTCCTTGTCACCGGCCCTGACAGCTGCGTACTGCGGTTGCGGGCAGGCCAGTTGCTCGATGTCCGCACGCCGCCGCACACCGCCGACCCGCTCGCCTGCGCCTCCGCCCTGCTCGGCTGGCTCGCCGACGGCGGCTCCCTGCGCGAGCTGGCGGCGGACGGCCTGTGGCTGGGCGTCGGCGAGCAGCGGCACCGGGCGGAGGTCACCCCGCTCGACGGCTGACTCCGCTGCCTGGCCGCCGCCGACTCCGGCTCGACGGTCTGCGACGGCGGCTCCCGCTGCGAGCGGCGTGTCACCCGGCGGCGGGCGGCTCCAGCGCCAGCTCGCGCAGTCGGCGCAGATGGGCCAGGTGGTGGGCGGCGTTCTCCTCGGTCAGCAGGGACAGGGCCTCGTCGACCAGCGGCAGCGCGGCGCCGTGCTCCCCCGCGTCGAGACGCACCTCGGCGAGGTCGGTGAGCGTGCGCGCGGTGTTGTACGCCTCGCCGGTCCCGCGGAAGAACAGCAGCGCCTCGGTCAGCCGGTCGACCGCCTCCCCCCGGCGGCCCATGCCGCGAAGTGCCCGGCCCCGGTGCCGCAGCAGCAGGGCACGGGCCCTGGGCACGTCCGCCGCGCCGCGCTCGTCCGCACCGATCGTCCCCAGCACCTCGTCGGCGCGCTCGAACAGCTCGTAGGCGGCGCCGTGTTGCCAGTAGCGCAGCTCCAGCAGACCCAGGCACTCCAACGCGGTGGCCCGCCCTCGGGCGTGTCCGGCCTCCCGTTCCGCCTGCTCGGCGGCGCGGAACTCGGCCGCCGCCTCGTCCCGCCGGCCGAGTTCGAGGCAGGCCATGCCGAGTTGGGTGCGGGCCCGGCCCAGCACCTCGCTGCCCGGGTGCAGCCGTTCCGCCGCGCGGGCACCGAGGCGCAGCGCCGGCAGCAGTTCGTCGGTCTCCCCCGCCTTGAGCTGCAGGGCCCACAGCGCCTCGCAGAGCTGGCGTACGGACTCCAGGTCGCCGGACCGTTCGGCCGCGCGCACCGCCTGGACGAGGTTGGGGCGCTCCTCGCAGAGCGCGGCCAGCGCCTCCCCGGGGTCGCGGTGGGGGCCGGCGTCCAGCTCACGGTAGAGCGGGCCGAGCGTCCAGCGTCCGCTGAGCGCCGTCCGGTCGGCGCGGACCGCGAACTCCAGGTACCAGCGGATCGTGGCGGCGAGCGCGGCGGCGCTGCCGGCGACGCCCTCCTCGACCGCGGCGGCCCGCTCGGCGAACGCCCGGTGGGCCGGACGGTAGCCGTACCGCCCGCCGCCGACCGCCTCGATCAGCCGGCGCGCCGCCAACTCCGCCAGCGCGTCGGCCGCTTGCGCCTCGTCGACGCCGCTGACGTGCGCGGTGACGGCCGGGCCGATGGCAGGCCAGGGCCACAGCGCGTTGCGCCGGAACACCCGGGCGGCGACCGGGGCGAGGTCGGCGTAGGCCGCCTCGATCGCCGCCGTGAGCGGGTCGGCGCCGTCCGGGCC
>NZ_WMLF01000313.1 GCF_014156695.1 Streptomyces durbertensis
GCCCAACGCCGCCGCCACGGCCGCCGCTGACCGGCCCACCACCCCATGGACAACCAGATGACCGTTCTATCCCTTCTGTCGGACTCCGTGAAAGTGAGTAAAAACCGCCTCCCCGCCACATAAAACCCCAGCTCACGCCTTCTGCTCCCCGCGCACGCGGGGATGGTCCCACCGAGAAACACACCCCCCTCCGACAAGTCCGCTGCTCCCCGCGCACGCGGGGATGGTCCCGCGGACGAGGGCGCCTGGTCTGTCTCCGCCTGCTGCTCCCCGCGCACGCGGGGATGGTCCCGTCTGGGAGGCGGTCTGCCGGGTCGCGGTTGACTGCTCCCCGCGCACGCGGGGATGGTCCCCTGTCGACCGACACGTCGGCGAGCACGACCAGCTGCTCCCCGCGCACGCGGGGATGGTCCCGACGGACCGTCCCTCGCGGGCCGGTTGGCGCTCTGCTCCCCGCGCACGCGGGGATGGTCCCCGCGCTTGACCTGCGGGTTTCCGGGTTTCCCCCTGCTCCCCGCGCACGCGGGGATGGTCCCGACGTCCACCGCGCTGGCTTGGGCGGGATGATCTGCTCCCCGCGCACGCGGGGATGGTCCCTCCGCAGGTCAGGGGCGGTTGAGGGGGTCAACCTGCTCCCCGCGCACGCGGGGATGGTCCCTACGACGGCGCGGAGCACCTCCCGATCCTGCGCTGCTCCCCGCGCACGCGGGGATGGTCCCACCACCTGCCGCAACCAGGTCGTCGAGCCCGAACTGCTCCCCGCGCACGCGGGGATGGTCCTCAGGGCGCCCGTCGTCTGCGCGAGGCGATCCGCTGCTCCCCGCGCACGCGGGGATGGTCCCATGTCGTCGTTGAAGTACACGAACTCGCCGGACTGCTCCCCGCGCACGCGGGGATGGTCCCACTCCCGCGCCTGGCAGGCCGCGGCGGCGGAGCTGCTCCCCGCGCACGCGGGGATGGTCCTGGACGGCGTGCAGGCGACGTCTGTGCTGACGGCTGCTCCCCGCGCACGCGGGGATGGTCCCCAGGCCCCGAGGGAGCCACAGCCTGCCTGCGACTGCTCCCCGCGCACGCGGGGATGGTCCCCCGTCGCGGTGGCCCAGGATCTCCGGGCCGGCCTGCTCCCCGCGCACGCGGGGATGGTCCAGCCTGAACGCGGCTGCTGCCGCAGCCCTGGCACTGCTCCCCGCGCACGCGGGGATGGTCCCCCGCACCCCAGACAACGGAGACACCACCGCCACTGCTCCCCGCGCACGCGGGGACGGTCCGTAGAAGGTGAGTGCATCCTTACCCCGTGGACTCTGCTGCCCGCGCACGCGGGGTGGCCCGGGGGCAGTTCCGCGCCGACTGGCGAAGCGCTCGGGGCTACAGGGCCCAGTGGTGCAGGCTTCCGGTTGGGTCCGTGTACGTGACGGTCTGCATGTCCGGGGTGGCGGTGATCGTGAACCATTCGCGGCGGGGGCGGTTCAGACTCAGCCAGTGGTCGTGCGCTTTCTCGATGGGAGCCCAGAGGTCCCGAGGGCCGGAGGCCTGGACTCGCGCGGTGGGTGCTTCGGGTTGGTCGGTCACGCGGGTGCAGGAGCCCTCCCGGGGGTCGAACAGGGTCGTGACGTGTGAGCCGTCCGCCTCGCGGTGGTACTCGCGGAGGGTGGTCGGGGTGAGGTGCAGCTCGGCGAAGAACGAGAACGTCCAGTCGTCCAGGACGCTTCCCGAGAGTTCGGAGGGGCGACTCGTGCCGCCGGTCGGCTCCGGAACGGGGCGGCGCTGTTGCTGGCCGGAGTGCAGTGGCATGAAGGCTGCGGGGGTGTGGAGGATGTGTCCGGCTGCCGTGCCGTCTGGGCGCTTCTTGAGCCGCGCGAGCATTCCGCCGGCGAGTGCCCCCTTGATCGGTACGACCATGATGCCGTCCAGCGCCAGCTGGTCGAACCATGACGCTGGGATTCGGCGTACCGAGCAGGTGGCGATGATCCTGTCGAACGGAGCGTGCGCGGGCGCGCCTTGCGCGCCGTCTCCGTGGTGGACGACGGGGTGCAGTCCGAGGGCTTCGAGTCGGGCCTGCGCCGTGCGTGTCAGTCGTTCGGAGTAGTCCACGGTCGTGACGTTCTCGGCGCCTGCCAGGTTGCACAGCAGGGCTGCGTTGTAGCCCGTGCCGGTCCCGACTTCGAGAATCCGTGTGTCGGGTCGTACGTCGAGGGCGTCGAGCATGTCGGCCATGAGACTTGGCGCCGTTGAGGATGATGTGGGCACGCCCTCCACGGTGCTTGCGCCTGCGTCTTCGGCGTGTACGCCGTCGACCTCCGTGATGAGGGAGTCGTCCGCGTACACCTCGGACAGCCAGCGTGGGAGGTCGCCGTCCGCGCTGTGCTGGGGAACGAACTTCTCGGCCTCGCGGCGGTAGAAGACGGGGACGAACGGGTGCCGAGGTGTGTTCAGGAAGGCTTCGGCGAGGCGGGTGGGAAGCACCACACCGCCCTGGTCCATCCGACGCACCATCTCCACGCGGGCTCCAACGTGTTGAGGGCCGTCCTCAGCGGTTTGGGTCACAATCCTCCCCCTTCGAGGCAGTCGGCGATGGCGGCCGTGATCGGGAGGCCGGTCGCTTGTTCAACGAACCCGAACTGTCCGCGTGGATTCACTTCCAGTCTTCCGACCGCGTTAAGTCACCGCATGAAGATCATCGTTTCCGCCGTGCTTGCTGGCGCGACTCTGCTCACCGCCGCTGTCCCCGCTCTCGTTGACGATGGGCGCCCGGCTCACAGGGGTAACGCGTCCTGCAAGCCGTCCAGGGAGCAGTAGGTGAGGACCTCGTCTGCTCGCTGGGACCCCCAAGGGCACCGCGTCGGCGCGGGTGGACAACCTCACCTGACTGGCCATGTAGAGCCAGAACTGTTGCCATCAACTCTGCAAAGGCGGGGGTCGGTTCGGCCCTGGGTGCAGGTGTCAGGTGGTCGGCCCAGTGCGGAGCCGCCGCACGTCCCGCACGAGCGTGTACGAGGCGCTGAGGAAGATCACAGATCCGGCCACGAGCCAGAGGGCCGACCCACCTGAACGGCACTCACGAACGGCGAACAGAAGCAGCATTACGCTGGCGAGGACGCCGAAGGTCGAGATCAGAGCGCTGACGCGATGAGTCACGCGAACATCATCAACGACAACTTCCGTCAGTGGAAGTGACTCAGGCGAGCCGTCCTGGGTGGGAGGTGGGCCCGGGTGGAGTCGAACCACCATCCGCACTCCGCCGGAGCGAGCTCCTGATGACCGGCGGGTGATGCGGCGCCGTACGCGGGCCCGTGGTACCCGCCCCTGTCGGGGGTTTGGTGGTGCGAGAACCCAGGCGGGCCTTCACGGCAGGGGCGGGGGTCAGCGGGGGAAACCGGAGGCAGCCACGCCGAGTACGAAGCCGCAGGACGCTGAGACGACGATGACGAAAAGGGGTCCGGCGTAACGGAGGACGTGCGCTGCCAGGTACCTCACCGTTCCCACTCCCCGGGTGCCAGACGGCAGGGGTGCGTTTCGATCAGGCGGTAGGTGAAGTGCTCCCGGTTGGCGGAACGGTGCTGGTCTACCCACGCGGACGCTTCGCGGGCCGCTTCGATCCGCGCACCGACGCGCGGCTCTTTGTCGGGTTCGTCGACTTCGACGGTCGGGCCGGACTCGTCGCACACCGCGCACTGCATCCTGTACGTGACGGGCTCGGCGTCCGGTTCGGCGTCGAAGACGACCGTGAAGCGTCGGAGCGCGTACGTCTCGCTCATGCGTGTCCCAATCGCTTCAAGTGGTCGGTGATCTCGGCCCCGAGCTCCGCGAGTCGGCGGAAGAGCTCCGACAGAGGCACGTCCGACGTCACCGCTGGCTCGGCGGTGACCGTCTTGCGCGTGTGCTCGGCGGCCGAGGGGGAGCCATCCGGCGGGCCGGCGTACTCTTCCGGGCTCGTCACGAGATCCGTCCGGGGGCGCAGTTGGCACGGTGTCGACGCAGCAGGACCCGGTAGTCGGTGGCGGCGGAGTGGTCGCCGGCCTGTTCCTTGTCTTGCGCCGGTGCGTGCAGCTGGGCGCATGCCTCACAGCCAGCCGTGACGCTGATGTCCGGGTCGGGGATGTGGGGGTAACCGCCTGGCGCGGCACCGGACATGATGACTCCTCTCTGTAGTGGTTTCACCACCAAGGAGTCACAGAGTGGTCTAGAGTCGGAGGGTCTTCAACGTTCTGCAGACGGAGAGAACTTTGGTCAACCGTAAGGATCTGAACCCTGAAGCAGGCCCGGAAGCGGCCTTCGGTGCGCGTTTGCGCAGTGCGCGCGAGGCACGGGGGTGGAAGCAGGACGACTTGGGTGTGCGCATCGGATACAGCGGGCGCCACATCTCTGGTGTGGAAACCTGTCACAAGTCTCCGACTCGGCGGTTTTCGATCGCGCTTGACGCAGCGTTCGGCACCGAGGGAACCGCTGATTCGTTCGAGCGGGAGTGGCGCGAGATCAAGCACGGCATCCTGCTGGAAGGGTTTCCTGAGTACGTCGGGTACGAAGGCCGCGCGGTGGAGATCAGGCTCTTCGAGGTCGGAATCATTCCCGGCTTGCTTCAGACACCGGAGTACGCGCAGGCTCAGGAAGACGGTCACGTGGAGCGTGGCTCCATCACTTCTGACCAAGCTGCGGAGCGAGTCTCGTATCTGGCGGACCGCCAAGCGGCGCTCCAGCGTCTTCGACCACCGATGGTGTTCGTGGTGATGGATGAGAGCTGTCTCCGCCACGCTGTTGGAGGCGCGGAGGTAATGGACGCGCAGCTTCAGCATCTCGTCGATGTCGCCGCTCGTCCGAACTGGATTATTCAGGTCGCGCCTTCCACCCTAGGCGCTCGGCGCGCGTTCAACCTCCCGGTCAATCTGCTCACTCTTGCTGACCGATCTGTGATGTGCTACGCCGAGTCTCAGGCGCAGGGGCATCTCGACCGGGAGAGCGCATCCGTGATGCCCATGCTGACGGCGTACCATCAACTTCAGGGCGTGGCGCTGTCGCCGGCGGCGTCCGTGGACATGATCAATCAGCTTCGAAAGGGCTCACCGTGACGACCGAATCCCCGCGCTGGTTCAAGTCCTCCTACAGTGGCAACGGTGGCAACTGCGTTGAGGTTGCGACCAACTTCGCCGCCTCACGCGGCGTCGTCCCCGTGCGTGACTCGAAGACCCCGACCGGCCCGGCGCTGACTGTCTCCACAGCCGCGTTCTCGGCGTTCGTCGCAGGCATCAAGGCCGGAGAGGCGAACGGCGCCTGATCGTCCTGAGGAGCGGAGCACTTCAGGCACGACAACAGCCCTGCCGCTCCCGTAGGCAGGGGAGAGGAAGCCCCCCGAGTGGTGTTCTCGCTTCCTCCGGATCGAGGATCAGGCAGATCCAGTGATCGGCATGCCGCCACTCAGGGGGAGGCTCCGAGAACCTTCTCCGCGTTGTTGAGCAGCCCGTGGGGTGACGGGCAGGCCTGCGCGGCGTGGAGAGTGGGGGACTGGCCGGGGGTGCCTCTACCGTGCGTGGGGTGGACAAATCACCGCGGACCAGTGGCCGGCCAGGTCGGGGAGACACTCGATTGGCCGCGCTTTCCGACGGTGTGTTTGCCATCGCGCTCACTCTGCTGGTGCTGGATATCTCCATCCCGCCCGGACTCGGCTCCGAGGACTTCCACAGTGAACTGCGGCAGGCGCTGCCGAACCTCGGCGCCTACGCGCTGAGCTTCGCGGTGCTGGCTCAGTTCTGGCGGGACCAGTACTACGTTCTGACCGCTACGCCGGATACCGACGACACGGTGGTCCACCTGGCGCTGCTCGGGCTCGCGCTGGTGGCGCTCATGCCGTTCACCACGGCCGTCCTCGCCGAGTACGCCTACACGCAGCCGCTGGCTGTGGCGGTGTACGCCGCTGGCGCCGCCGCCGTCAACGCGGTGCACCTCGCTCTGCTCCGGCGCGCACACCGCCGCACTCCCGCAGGCGCCGACGTACCGTCATCGGCAGCTCTGCGGCGTCTGAACATGGCCGACCTCGGCGCATCCGCGGCGATCTTCGCGGCCACCGTCCCCATCGCGTTCCTCTCTCCGACAGCCGGGATGCTGTGCTGGATCGCGATCATTCCGCTCAAAGCGGTGGTCGCCCAACGCCAGGTCCGGATCGACCGCCGAGCCCGCTCCGAGGCGTGACCCGATCGGCGCTGACGTCCGGCTGTCCGGGCGAGGGAGCAGGCCGGGAACGGCAAGGACCCCCCTCGTCCGATCGTCGCGCCCGGCGACGCGCGACTCCGGAGCCTCCGCGCCGGGGCCGGTCATCCTGTGCCGGTGGCGGCGCTTTGCATGAGGATGCCTCCGGCGGCCCGGAGGCGGGGTCGAGGGTCCGGCGGGGTGGTTGGCCGAGGGGAGGGGCTCGCACGGACGGACCT
>NZ_WMLF01000314.1 GCF_014156695.1 Streptomyces durbertensis
CCCACCCGCCTTCCGGACCCCGGGCGGCGCTGTGGCGGGTGGTCGCGGCGGCGGTGCTGCTGCTCGCCGGGCTCGCGGTACCGCTGCTCGGCCCGGACCTGGCGCTCGACGGCACCGGAGAGGGCACCGGCCCCGGCGCCGGACCGGTCACCTGGCTGCGCACCCTGCTGTTCCTCGCCCTCAGCGTCCACGCCGGCGAACTCCTCGTCCAGGCCCTCGCCCACCGCCTGCCGGCGGCCACCGCGGACGGATCCGCCCTGCCGTCGCCGAGCAGCTGGGCGCCCCTGGCGGCCGCCGTCGGCTTCCTCTCCGCGTTCGGCCTCGCGCTGATCGTCTCGACCGGCAACATGCTGCCCTCGCGCCTCGCCGACATGGACCTGGGCGGCCTGTACGGCACCCGTGACGGCACCCTCGCGCTCGTCGAGGTCAACGCCTTCCTGCTCGCCGGCCTCCTCGCGGCCACCCGGCACCGGGCGCTCGCCGCGCTGCCGCTCGGCGCGGTGATCGTGGCGGAGGCGCTGCGCGCCCACCCGGAGGTGCACAGCCCGCTGTTCGGCAGCGCGCTGACGCTGGTGCACCTGACCTGCGCCGCGCTGTGGACCGGCGGGCTGCTGCACGTGCTGCGCACCGCGCGCCGCTGGCACGACCGGCCGGCGGCCGCCGCCGCGCTGCTCGGCCGGTACTCGCGCCTCGCGCTGCTGCTCTTCGCGCTGATCACGGCGACCGGCCTGGTGAGCACCGCGCGCCGCCTGCCGCTGGAGAACGTCCTGGGAACCGCCTACGGGCGGGTGCTGGTCGCCAAGCTGCTGCTGGTCGCCGTGGCCGTGGCGCTCGCGTTCACCGCCCGGCGGCGGCTGCGGCTCAGCCCGCGCAACCCGGCCGTCCTCGCGCCGGCCCGCGCCGAACTGCTGGTCCTCGTCCTGGCCGTCGCGCTCTCCGCGCTGCTGACGGCGGTGCCGGTACCGGTCTTCTACCAACCCGCCTTCTGGTGGGACTGGTTCTGACCTCGGCGGCCGGCTGTCCCCACGGCTTTCCGCACGGCTTTCCGCACTGCTGTCCCGGCCGGGGCGCGTGGGCGGCCGGCCGGGACCGCGGCGACGATCAGCGCTGCGGCTCGCTCACCCGCTCCAGCCGGTTGCTGCCGCTGGCCGTGCGGTAGGACCGCAGATGACGGGAGGTGGCGGCGGCGTCCGTCTTGTCGGAGACCGCGAAGAAGTCCATCTGCGCCTTCTCCCGGTCCAGGTGCAGCACGCCGTAGCCGTGCCGGTCGACGTCGACCCACTTGGCGTGCCGGTTCGCTGCCCGCAGCGGCGGCGACACCACCGGCGTGATGGTGCCCTCCTTGACCCTCAGATAGTCGTCGAGGTTGTCGGAGGTCACCGAGGTCACGACAAACTCGGTCGCGACGCTCTTCGACAGCGGGTAGGTGGCCGCGTTCACCGGCACCTCGTTCGCCCAGTTCATGTGCAGGTCGCCGGCGAGGAAGACGGTGTTGGAGACCCCGTTGCGGCGCAGGTGGTCCAGCAACTCGGCGCGGTCGTGGGCGTAGCCGTCCCACTGGTCGGTGTTGACGGCGAGACCGCCGGCCGGCACCCCGAGCAGCTTGGCCAGCGGCCGCAGCAGGTAGGCCGGGAGAGATCCGAACGCCATCGGCGAGATCATCACCGAGGTGCCCACGAGCCGCCAGTGCGCCCCGGGAGCCGCCAGACCCGACTTGAGCCAGTCGAGCTGCGCGCGGCCGGTCATGGTCCGGTTCGGCGAGTCGACCTCGCCGCTGCCGGGCTTGGCCTGCTGGTCGCGGAAGGATCGCAGGTCGAGCAGGTGCAGGTCGGCCAGCGCGCCGAACCGCAGCCCGCGGTAGGTGGTGCCGGCGACCGAGGTCCGGACCGGCATCCACTCGAAGTACGCCTTCTTGGCCGCGGCGACCCGGTCCGCCCAGTGGCCCTCGGTCTCCGGCTGGTGGTTCTCCGCGCCGCCCGACCAGGCGTCGTTGGCCAGCTCGTGGTCGTCCCAGACGGCGATCACCGGGTGGGCGGCGTGCATCGCCCTCAGGTGCGGGTCGGTCTTGTACTGGCCGTGCCGGGTGCGGTAGTCGGCGAGGGAGACCATCTCGTGCGCCGGCTCGTGGCGGCGCACGCTCCGGCCGCGCGTGCCGTACTCGCCGGCCCCGTACTCGTAGAGGTAGTCGCCGAGGTGGAGCACCGCGTCCAGGTCGGTGCGGTCGGCCAGATGGCGGTAGGCGGCGAAGTGGCCGGCCTCCCAGTTGGAGCAGGAGACGACGCCCAGGCGCAGCCGGTCGGGGCTCGTGGCGTCGGCGGGCGTGGTGCGGGTGCGGCCGACCGGCGAGGTCACGCCGTCGACGGTGAAGCGGTAGTGGTACTCGGTGCCGGGCGTCAGGCCGCGCACGTCCGCCTTCACGGTGTGGTCGCTCGCGGCGTCGGTGGTGACCCGGCCGTGGGCGGCAAGCGTGCCGAAGTTCCGCTGGAGGGAGACCTCCCAGCGGACCTCGACGCGTCCGCCGCGCCCGGAGCCGGGCGTCGCGCCGGGCTCCGGCGTGACCCGCGTCCACAGCAGCACGCCGTCCGGCAACGGGTCGCCGGAGGCGACGCCGTGCAGGAACGCCGGCGCTTCGGTGGTGGAGGCGGACGCGCGGCTCGCGGTGGCGGCCGAGGCGACCAGCGGCACCAGGGCGGCACCGCCGGCGGCGGCTATCACCGCCCGCCGGCGCGGGGTGGATCTGAGGGGTGGGGTGGCGTCAACCTGGTGTGTGGGAGGTGGCGTCATGCGCGCCAGCATAAAGACGATCTTGACGCCCGGGAACTCATCCCGATGCGTGCTTCCCCACACTTCACCCCCGGGCCCGCGCACGTTCGTGAGCAGGCCCCGCCTTGTCAACCTCCTGTATCCGTCAGGTAGTTGAGCACGCAACGACCGGTGGCCGTGCCGCCGCCCCTTCGCGACGGCACGGCCACCGGATGCCCTTGACGTGCCCTCGGGCTACGACACGGCCCGGACGCCCTGCCAGCCGGAGGACTCCACCTCCACCGGCGTGCCCGCCGCCGAGGCGGTCCCGGGCACGTGCAGCAGGCGCCCGTTCGCGTCGGTCACCCACAGGTCGGTGATCCCGTCACCGGTGTTGTCACCGGGCGCCGTGACCAGCGGCCGGGCCGCCGGCGTCCAACCGGTCGCGTACCGCACGCGGTTGGCCGGGTCGGCCAGCGACGCGGGCAGGGTGGCGCCGGCGTTGTCCGGGTCGGCCTGCCCCCGGTACAGCCACAGGTCGCCGCCCGGCTCGCGCACCAGCAGGTCGGTGGCGCCGTCACCGTCGAGATCACCGGGGGAGACCAGCGTCCGGTCCCGCCAACCGCTGTCCCCGATCAGGACCGGCTCGTCCACGTACCCGTCGGCGTAGCCGGGCAGGAACCACAACTGGTCGCCGATGACCGCGAGCAGGTCCACCACCGCGCTCTCCGTGCGGGCGCCCAGGTCACCGACCGCGACCAGGTCCCGGATGGCGGCCGGGTCGAAGTAGGCGTCGCCGTCCTCGTCCACGAACTGCAGCACCTCACGCCGGTCGGTCTCCTCGACCATGCCGAGGCCGTCGTTGGGGTAGAGCCACAGCTTGCCGTCCGGCCGTCGGGCGACCAGGTCGGAGTAGCCGCTGCCGGTCCAGTCGCCGCGCTGGGTGATCAGCGATCCCGTCCAGCCCGGTCCGACCTTCACCGGCGGCGCCACACCGCCGGCCGACTCCCCTCGGTGCAGGCGCAGTTCACCGCCCGAGTCGACGGAGTAGAAGTCGGGGGTGCCGTCGCCGTTGAGGTCACCGGGTTTGTCCCGGATCCCGATCGACTCGGCCAGGAACGTGTACCGCTGGGTGTCGGAGACGTTGCCCGCCCGGTCCACCGACTGCACGTACAGGGTGTGCGGACCGGCGCTGGTGGGTGTCAGTGACACCTGCACCGAGCCGCCCGGGCTGCTCGGCACCGCCTTGCGGGTCGGCGGGTAGCGGTCGAGTTCGTAGCGGTACTCGACGACGTCCGAGATGCCGCCGCTACCGATCGTGAAGGTGCCGGGGGTGCGGGCGGGGGCGCCCGTGGTGCCGTCCGACCCGTCCGGGTACTGGGCGGAGGTCACCGTCGGGGGCTTGCTGGGCCGGTTCGGGTCGAAGCCGAACTGGCAGCCGGGGGCGCCCAGCGTGGGGGTCCAGTCGGAGGCGGAGTGGGCGTCGTGCGCCCGCGCCTTCCAGGAGTACCGGCCGCCCGAGGCGGCCAGGTGCTGCTGGAGCAGCGACTTCGGCACGGTGATCTGGGCGTAGGTACCGGTCGACTTCGAGGACACGGTCACGGACTTGTCGAAGAGCAGACCCGGCGGGTCGTAGCGCTTGCCGGTCGCCCACAGGTGGAACTGGACGCGGACGTTGCCGCCGTCCGGGTCGGAGACGTACGCGCTCAGCTTGACGTCCGTGTTGCCCACCCACACCTGGGAGCTGTAGCCGCAGTCGGTCCCGTTGTGGGTGCTGGGCACGGTGTCCAGGTTCCACGGGTCCTTGGGCGTCCGGTTGTACTCCACGATGAGCGTGGGGTTGGGTGCGAAGCGCTTCCAGCCGAAGGTGTCGCTCTCGTTGCTGGCCCGCAGACCGAACGTGACGTTGCTCCACTTGTTCGCGGCGGCGCGCCGCGCGGCCTCGGTGGCCTTGAAGTCCACACCCCGGTCGGCGCAGCCGACGGACTCGTTCCCGCCCGCCACGTTGAGGGTGTCCAGCTTGGTCGACCAGGAGGGCTGCTTGTTCCATGTCGTCGCCGAGCTGATCCCACCGGTCAGCCACAACTCGACCGGCCGCGCGCTGCACGACCAGGAGTGGGTGAGCTTGATGTTGAACTGCGCGTCCAACACCTGCACGCCGGCCAGCCCCTTGGCGTTCATCCGGAAGAAGGAACGGGCGGTTCCGCCGCTGGCCGACTCGTAGCCTACCCGGGCGTCCTTGGCGCTGCTGCCCCAACCGGTGCCGTTCCAGTACGAGTTGTTCGGGTAGGGCTTGTAGGCCGTGGTCCACGCCTCGCGGGATCCACTGAAACGGGGGTCGATGAAGACCGGGAAGGTCGTCTTCTCGTCCGTGAGCAGCTTGCGGTCGGGACTGAGAGCCAGTGCGTCCCGGGACACCTCGACCTGTACCGGAGCGCCGCGGGAACCGGCCTCCAGGTCGCCGGCGGTCGCCTCCGGCCCTGTGGACGCGGCCGTTCGGGAGGCCAGCGACGGACTGGTACGTGCCGCGGGGCTCTTCGGAGTGGTGTCGGCGGGACGCGAGGAGTCCCACATCCGGGCCGTCGAGGTGGTGAACAGCGTCCTGCCGGACGGGTCGGCCGCGGTGAGCGAACCCGAGTCGGAGTCGGCACGGAGAGTCAGTCCCTCGGTGCGCAGACCGAAGTCGATCTTCGACAGCTGCGGGTGGCGCGCGGCCTCCGCGGTCTTGACGATCAGTACCTGGGAGAAGCCGTCGACGTCCGCGGCGACCGCCAGGTCGACGTCCGGTAGCACGTTCGGGTAGCGCGCCACGTTGCCCTGAAGTACCGGGCGAGGGAGTGGTTTCGGCCAACTGAGCGAAAGCTCTCGGCCGTTCTCCTTGAACGTGACCAGCGGAGCGGTGCCACCGGGGGAGAAGGTCACGTCGCCGGCCGCCGCCTTGGCCGCTATGCGGCCGCTGACCTGGGTGAGTGTGGTGTCCACCGGCGTCCAGCGGCCGTTCTTGCGGATCCGGACCGGCTGGGCGTGCTGGGTGAGTCGAAGTGTGCCGTCCGGCGTGGCGTGCACCTCCGACGTCTCGCTGCGCAACTCGCGCACCTCGACGGCCTCGCCGCTCTGGGCGGCGGCCTCCAGCGCGCGTTCCTCCGCGGTCGGCGCGCCGCCTGATGCCTCGCCGGCCTGGGGTTTCGCGTGGGAGGCCGCGGGTGCGAACACGCTCATCGTGGCGGCGGCGAGCACGGCGGCCATGACCCTGCCGCCCGGTGGCCGGCCTCTGACGGGCCGTCTGAATCGTATGTCGGGCATGTCGGTAGTACCTCTGGTCCCTTCATATGTCCAGCAGTTGGCGCGAAGAGTACAGGTGTCGCAAGGACGTGATCTTTACCTGGCTTTGCTCGGCCATCAGGCGATCAAGAGGTTTGCTTTACCGAACAACAGCTCTTAGTATGCGCTCGCTTACATGATCTTTGGGGGCGGGGAGACCGTGCAGCAGCTTCTCTGGCATCTGAAGTACCTCTGGCACTGGCGGCGTTCGGTGACACTGGTCGCCTTCCTCGCCATGCTCGTCACGCTGCTGCCGCAGGCGGACATCGCCGCGGCGGCGAGCCGGGAGCTGCCGGAGGTCGAGCGCGAACGCTCCGTCTCGGGGCAGGAGCACAAGC
>NZ_WMLF01000315.1 GCF_014156695.1 Streptomyces durbertensis
GCCGTGGGGTGGGCGGCGGCGAGCAGGCAGACGGTCGCGAGGGCGACCAGCGCCCGGCGCAGACTCTTCACGGTCATGCGGCGGCCCCTATCCGTCTGCCGCCGGATCCATGCCCGGAAGCCCGGCGAACCACCCCAGGGGAGGGAGGCGGTCATACCGGTGGCCTCCGCCCACGAGCTGCCAGGACGAGGACGTAAGGTGCCGACCATCCGAACCGCCGCTGCGGACACGCCGTCCGCCCGGCCCACCACCCTGCTGACCAACCGCATGCTGCTGGCCGGGCTGGTCGGCCTCACCGTCCTCGCCGTGCTGCTGGGGGCGTTCGCCGACGAGGAGTGGCGCCTCGTGCCGTTCCTGGTCTTCCTTCCCGCCTTCACCGCCGGGATCGGGTCGGTCCGTCAGACGAGCATCGCCGCCGTGTGGGTGGTGCTCGCCGAGAGCGCCGCGCTGCTGCACCGGCCGCTGCCGACGACGGCGGCCAACGTCGCGATGCTCTCGTTCTCCGTGGTCCTCGGCGCGCTCAGCGTCGTGGGCTGCGGTATCCGCATCCGGCAGCAGGAGGAGATCAACCGCCTGCGTTCGGTGTCCGCCGCGCTTCAGCGCCAGATGCTGCGTCCGCTGCCTGTCCGTCTCGGGGGCGTGACCGTGGACGGCGTCTACGAGCCGGTGGAGGAGGACAGCATGGTCGGCGGTGACGTCTACGAGGTGGTGGAGTCCCCGTTCGGCGTCCGGCTGCTCATCGCCGACGTGCAGGGCAAGGGGCTGCCCGCGCTGGGCGCGGCCTTCGCCGTGCTGGTGGCGTTCCGGGAGGCGGCCCAGCGGGAACGCGAACTGGCGGACGTCGCCGTCGCCCTGGACGAGGCCGTCGCGCGCTACAACGTCTACGCGAAGCAGCAGGAACGCGCGCCGGAACGGTTTGTCACCGCTCTCCTGCTGGGTTTCCCCGAGGGCCGGCCGGCCGAGGTGGTGAACTGCGGCCACATCCCGCCGTACGCGGTGCGCGGCGGGCGGGCGGAGCCGCTCCCACTGCGGGAGACGGGCCTGCCGCTGGGGCTGGGCGCGCTCGCGGACGAACCGCGCGTCGCGGAACCGCTGCCGTCGGCCGCCGACGCCACGCTGGTGCTGTGCACGGACGGCGTCACCGAGGCCCGCGGCCCGGACGGCACGTTCTACCCCCTGCACAGCCGCCTGCGGGAGCTGGCCGCGACCCCGGCCGATAGTCTGGCGGCGGCTCTCGACGACGACCTGCACGGTTTTGCCGGGGACCGGCTCCGCGACGACGTGGCCCTGCTCACGGTCCGCGCCGGCTGAGCGGCACGGAGGGCGGGAGCGGGGCCGCTGCCCGCCGGGGCGACACCGCACGGACGCGCCTGGGCCCCGGGCGCGGGGAGGCTCCGACATCGGGGCCCGTGGAACGGGGGCCCGATGCCGGGAAGGCGCTTCTGGGGACTCATCGTCCTGATGGAGACCGTGGCCTTCTGCACCGTGGGCTACCACCTCAACGGCGGTCGCCCGAGCCTCCCCTGGGGCCTCGCGGGCCTGGCCTGCGGGCTGGTCACGGTGCTGGTGCTGAGCCGGCGGCCTCGGGGGTAGAAGCGCCGCGGGGCGCGGCGGCCCCGCGCCCGGGGCCCGGCTCAGATGCGGCCGCGCGCCAGCCGGGTGAGGGGACCCGTGGGCGGCTTCGCCGTGGTGCGCCCGATCGCGAAGGCCGCGCCCGCGACGCCGGCGACTCCGGCCGCCGCTCCGGCGACAACGGCCTTCCTCGCCTTGACGACGGTCCAGGCCGTGGTGGCCACGGCGGTCGCGCGCTCGGCGTTGGCGGCCAGCGCCTGCTGTCCGCTCCGCAGCCCCGCGGCGGCCGCGCCGGCGACACCGCGGGCACTCTCACCGGCCGCGTCCGCGCTGTCCGCCGCCGAGTCCTTGGCGTCCTCGGCCGCCGACTGCGCCCGGGTGGCGGCCTCTTCGGCCCGCTCACGAGCCGCCCCGCCGGTCTTCTTGCTGGCGTCCTTCTTGCCGTCGGCGTCCTTCCTGTGCTCGTTCTTGTGCTCGTCGTCGGCCTGGCCCTTGCCGCGGGCGGATTCCTTGGCCTTCTTGTTCTGACTGTTCTGAGCGCTCATCGCGTCCTCCTTGTCGTGTGGTGTCGTGTGGTGTCGTGTGGTGTCGTGTGGTCGCGTGGTGTCGTGGTGCGGCGTGGCCTGCTCTCAGGCACCGTTGCGCGGGAGCAGGGAGCCGAGCGGTCCGAGGTCGAGGTTGAGGTCGTCCGTCGTCAGGTCGTAGCGGTCACACAGTTCTTCCATCCGTTCGTGCAGGATCATCAGGGTCATGCCGACCCGCTCCTCCTGCTCCTCGCTCAGGTCCCCGTGCTCGACCCGGTGCAGGGCGGTGCGTTCCATGAGCTGGCGCAGCAGTTCGACGATGGTCAGGACGAGTTTGACCAGGTCCCGTTCCACCGTGTCGGGGTCGGTCTGGAGCCGCTGGGCGGCGGCGGGGGAACGGCGGTCGGCCGGGCGTACGGGTTCGAGGCCGAAGGTGCCGGGCCGTAGGTCCTCGATCATCGTCTGTGCTCCTCGCCTCGTCTCGGGTGGCGGTTGTCAGGGGCTGCGGGTCGTCACCACGGCGCCGGCGCGTCACCGGTGACGGACCGGATGACCGCCCGCAGGTTGACGTGGACGAGGTCGACGTCGGCGATGGACAGGACCACGTCCCCGGTGAGGACGGCGCCGCCGTTCAGCAGGCGGTCGAGGAGGTCGATCAGGGAGGCGGGCGGGCCGGTGGCGGTGCCCCGACCGCCGATCGCCTCCCCGGTGACGCCGATGCTCACTGTTCGCCACCGCCCTCCGTGGTGGCGAACGAGTAGGGCGCCCACGGGCCGGTCACCTCGACGGTCACCTGCGGCGTCGCCTCGGTGAGGGCCGTCAGCTCGCGGCAGAACCGGTCCAGGTGCTCCACGGGGACGAGGTAGGCCTCGTTGGCCACGTTCACACCCGCAGTGGTGGCGAGTTGTCCCTGCTGGGGGCGGTGGACCACTCGGGAGAGTGACATGCCTGCCGCCAGCTCCGCCGCGCGGGCGGCGATGTCGGCCGCCGCCCGGTGCGCCTCGCGGCCGCCGCGCTGCTGCGCCTGGCGTTGCCGCAGGTAGGCGCGGCCGGCGCCGGCCGCCGGGCCAGGGCCCGACGGGACGGCCCCCACCTCGGCCGGGGCGGTCGCCAGTGGCACCGCGTGGACCTTCACCCCCAGCTCGACATGGTTGTCGAGCCGCTCCAGCAGGTTCCGGAAGTCCTCGGCCCGCCGGCCGAGCATGGCGCGTACCCGGGCGTCGTCGTGGTACACCGTCGCCAGCCGCATGGGGAGGATCGGCGGGGCCTCGCCGAACGCGCTGTCGACCACCGCGTGGTGGGCGCGGGCCAGGGACTCCAGGCGGGGCAGGTCGTCGAGTTGGTCGGCGAGCGCACGCTCGCCGAAGGTCTCCGTCGGGGCGGAGGAGACGAGGGCGCACAGTCCCGCCACGCCGACCGCGCGCACCGGCGCGCCGTCCACACCCCGCAGCCGGGGAGCCAGCGTCCGCAAGGCGGGGCCGTCGCGGCCGACCGCGTACACGTACGTCAGCTCACCCGCGGCGTGCTCCGGCGGTTCGGCGGGGGCTGGGGATGGAGTGGTCACCGTGTCTCCTCCCGGTCCTTCGGCGTTCCCTCCGCGGTGGTGTCCGACGCGGCGTCCGAGGGGGTTTCACCCATGGCGGGCGGCGCCTCGGCGGGCCCGTCGGACGAGCGCAGGCGGGCGATCTCGGCGCGCAGCCGCTCGTTCTCCTCGGCCAGGGTGTCGCGTCGGGTGTCCGGAGCGGACGGCCGTTGTGCGGGGCGGGCGCGCGAGGAGAGCGACGGGTCGTGCTCCCACCAGTCGATGCCCATCTCCTTGGCCTTGTCGACGGAGGCGACCAGCAGGCGGAGCCTGATGGTGAGCAGCTCGATGTCGAGCAGGTTGATCTGGATGTCCCCGGCGATGACAACGCCCTTGTCGAGCACCCTTTCGAGGATGTCGGCGAGGTTGGCCGACGAGCCGGGCTGTCCGTACGCCGGGGCGGCGCTCCGCTGGGGGCCCGGCATACGGCCGGCCAGTGAGTCCGGCACGGTTCTCATGCCTCCTCCCGTGGTCTGGTTCGTGGCGGCTTCCGGTCAGGAGCCGTGTCCGGCGTCGCGCCGGTACGCCTCGATCTCTTCGAGCCGGTCGAGCAGTTCGTCCTCGCGGCGGTCGAACTCGTCCTCCTCGATCCGTCCCTCGGTGAGCGCGCGTTCCAGCGCGGCGAGTTCGGCGCGGACCGGTGCCGGGTCGTAGTACTCGCGCTCGGCTGCGAGGACGACCTGGTCGAGCACCCAGGCGGTCCCCCGCACGGGAGCCAGCGGCAGGGTCAGGATGCCGGTGATGAGGCCCATGCCCGCACGTCACCTCCCTGTCGCGGTCGTTCCGTTTCCGTGACTGAGACGAAGCCGTGATGACTCAGACGAAGCTGTAGGGCGGGAGCGGGCCGGTCAGCGTGAAGGCGTACGCGTCCCCTCGCCGGTCTGCTTCCTGCCGCACAGCCGCCACGAAGGTGTCGGCGTCCGTGCGGGGCACGAGGAAGGACACGTTGAGGAACTGCTGGGGCCCGGGGTCGGCGAGGTGGCTGCGGGTGGCGGCCGGGGCGAGCCGGGAGGCCACCTCGTCCGCTTCCCTCTGGTGACGGGTTGTCACCTCGCGGGCGACCATCTCACCCAGGGCGACGCGCTTGTCGTGGTCGCCTTCGTCCGCGCGGGTCTGCTCGTTGAGCTGCCGGATCTCCGCGGAGTCGCTCACGACCTCCCGCAGCAGGTCCGCCTCGTCGCGGACCGCCTTGAGGTTGTACTCCACATGGCCGTCGAGTTCCGCCAGGCGCTCCCGGTAGACGTCGGCCTCCCGTCGCAGGGCGGCGACGACCTCGTCGTCGTCCGGCCCGACGAGTCCGAAGCGCATGGGCAGCGTGGCGCCGTCGCGCATGAGCGCCTCCAGGACGCCCTGGTGCGCCAGAACGTCGCGGCGCTTCGCGCGGAGCCCGGGCGGCGCGTCACCGGCGACCGCGGCGAGGCCGTCCGCGCGCAGGGCGCGCAGCGGGGTCGGCGGGTCTCCCACTCCGGTGAGGTCGTGGAGGGGCAACGGATGGTCGGCGCCGGTCACGGCGTAGACGTAGGTGGGCACGGCTACTCCTCGTCTCCCTTGGCCTTGCGGCCGCTGGCGGACTTGCGGGCGGAGCGCTTCTTCGGCTCCTCCTCGGCGTCGTCACGCTTTCCCTGTATCGAGTCGCTGATCGCCTCGACGGCTCCGCCCAGCACTCCCTTCGACTTTCCCTTGGCGCCGTTCTCGGTCATGTCGCCGACGATTTCGGTGAGCTGGCTGGGCGCCTTGCGTCCCGATTCGAGATCAAGTCGGTTGCAGGCTTCGGCGAACCGCAGATAGGTGTCGACGCTGGCGACCACGACCCGGACATCGATCTTGAGTATCTCGATGCCGACGAGGGAGACGCGGACAAACGCGTCGATCACCAGCCCCCGGTCCAGGATCAGTTCGAGAACGTCGTACAGATTTCCCGAACCGCTTCCGCCTGCCGTCGCGTTGCTCTGCTGGACGAGTGTCATGGGAACCCCTTCCGGTGGTTCTGTCTCCTCGGTCGACGGATTCAGCGACGGTCGATCTGGCCCCGGGCGTAGCGGCGCAGCCGCTCGTAGCCGACGAGCCGGCCCTCCGGGTCGAGCTGCACCCGGTAGGAGGCCATGACACTCATGGTGTCCGGGACCTTTTCGAGTTCGACCACTTCCACGTCCGCCGTCCAGCCTTCGTCGGCCGGTTTCACGGACGAGACAAATCCGGGCTCGCACCGCAGAAGGTCGGCGAGTTGTCCGGACGCTTGTCGCATCGCGGTGGTGACGTCCACGCGCTTTCCGTCTTCCTGTTTCCCGTTTGTGTTGTCCGTGGTGTCCACCCCTTCACCTGCCGTCGAGGAAGACCGCTTCGGCACGAACTTCCTTCTGGTGTGGTTCTGTTCGCCTGCCCATGCGAACCGGACGTATGCACGGGCGTTTTCCCGGATGCTCGCCCGACGCTCCGCTCTTGGTGGAACCGTGCGTGCTCCGGGGGCGGGGGGATGGTCCACTGGCCGTATGGACGGTGAGCGGACGGATTCCTCGGTGGACGCGCGGGGCTCCCGCCCCGAGCTGGTGACGTTCGGGCACGGCACCGCCGACCGGGCGGCGGTGGCCGGGTTGCTGCGGGAGGCGGGCGTGGCGGCGCTGGTGGACGTGCGGACGGCGCCCGGGAGCCGCCGGGATCCGGACCTGGCCCGGGAGCGGCTGGCCGAGTGGCTGCCGGAGGAGGGGGTGGACTCTGTCTCTT
>NZ_WMLF01000316.1 GCF_014156695.1 Streptomyces durbertensis
GGGGCAGAGGGCGGGGGTCAGCCGAGGAGGTTGATCGTGCGGGCGACGGTGAGGGCGAGGAGGAGGACGGCGACCAGTGCGCACGTGCCCCACTGGACGAGCGCGCGGCGCTCGCGGGGGGCGTGCACCATCGCGTACGCCACGACCGCCCCGACGACCAGCCCGCCCAGGTGCGCCTGCCAGGCGATGTTCAGTCCGGGGACAAACGTGATCACCAGGTTGATGCCCAGCAGCACGGCGATCGGCCGCATGTCGTAGCGCATGCGGCGCATCAGCACGGCCGTCGCGCCGAACAGGCCGAAGATCGCGCCCGACGCGCCGAGGGACATCACGTTCGGCTCCATCAGCCAGTACGTGAGCACGTTCCCGCCGAGCGCGGAGAGCAGGTACAGCGTGAGGAACCGGGCCCGGCCGAGCGCCGCCTCCAGCGGCGGACCGAGGAACCACAGCGCCATCATGTTGAAGCCGATGTGCCAGAACTCCTGGTGCAGGAACGCCGACGTGATCAGCCGGTACCACTCGCCGTCCGCGACGCCGAGCAGTTCCGGCGGGCTGAACGGGTCGAACGGACCTCGCTCCGCGGCCAGGCCGAGCATGGACAGCTGCTCGACGAGGTCCCGGCCGGTGGCCAGCACCGCGACGAAGACCGTGACGTTGATCGCCAGCAGCACCTTGGTGACCAGCTTGGTGTCGCCGACGAGCGTGCCGCCGGCGATCGTGCGCGGCCGGCTGGCGGTGGCCGAGTGGCCGGTGCCGGAACCTCCGCGCACGCACTCCGGGCACTGGTAGCCCACGGACGCGGCGATCATGCACTCGGGGCAGATCGGCCGCTCGCAGCGGGTGCAGCGGATGCCGGTCTCCCGGTCCTGGTGGCGGTAGCAGCCGGGCAGCTGGTACTGCTCCGGGCCCTGTCCGCCCTGCTGGTGCTCCATGGCACTCCCTCGTCCCGGCAGCCGCCCGGCTGCCCCTGCCGCTGTCACGGCGTCCCTGCCGTCGTCACGGCGTTCCCGCCGCTGTCACGGTGTCCTCGCCGCCGCGGGGCGGCCGGCGCACCGGAAACCGCCCCACCCGTCCTACGGACGAGCGGGGCGGTGTGGTTCCCGCGCCGGGCGCGTCCCGGCGCCCGGCCGCGTACCGGCCGGCGTCAGCGCGACTCGACGACGACGGACTCGATCACCACGTCCTGGACGGGGCGGTCGGTGCGCGGGTTGGTCGCCGTCGAGGCGATGGCGTCCACGACCTTCTTGCCGGCGTCGGTGGAGACCTCGCCGAAGATGGTGTGCTTGCCGGTCAGCCACGTGGTCGGCGACACGGTGACGAAGAACTGCGAGCCGTTCGTGCCCGGACCGGCGTTGGCCATGGCCAGCAGGTACGGGCGGTCGAAGGACAGGTCCGGGTGGAACTCGTCGCCGAACTCGTAGCCCGGGCCGCCGGTGCCGTTGCCCAGCGGGTCCCCGCCCTGGATCATGAAGCCGCTGATGACACGGTGGAAGACCGTGCCGTCGTACAGCCTGTCGGTGGTCCGTGCACCGGTCGCCGGGTGCGTCCACTCGCGCTCGCCCCGGGCGAGTTCGACGAAGTTCTTGACCGTCTTCGGCGCGTGGTTCGGGAAGAGCCGGATCTCGATGTCGCCGTGGTTGGTCTTCAGGGTGGCGTAGAGCTGCTCAGCCACGATCTACCTTCCATAGTCCTTTGTGACGGCTACCGATCCTCCCATGCCGTCGTTCGGGGGCGTGCATCGCGTGAATCAGCGCGCCGGGCACCGAACCATGGCATTGTCGGCATTGCGCCACAAAAGCCGCATGGATGTTTCCGTACCGGGCATGCGTGACCCAGATGCCTGCCCGCAGATGTCGAACCGCAACCCGGCAGGCATGCTCGTCGAGTACGCCACCGAGGAGAGCCCACCGAGGAGGAGGAGCCGTGACCCGCATCGATGACGTGCGCGCCAGGACCAAGGGGAGCGCCAAGGAAGGCATGCGGCACGCCAGGGCCGTGAAGGACACGGTGGCCCCCAAGGTCGGTCACGCCGCCAAGGCCGCCGGGTACGGCGCGCTGGAGCAGTACCACAGCCGTCTGGCGCCCCGTCTCGCCCATGCCAGGGAGACGCTTCCCCCCACCCTGGACGACGCCGCCACAAAGGCCGCGCTGCGCACCAGGGAGGCCGCCCGGCACGCCGCCGACTACGCCGGACCCCGGCTGGAGGCCGCCCGCGCGGCGGCCGGCCCGGCGAAGGAGGAGGCCATGGCACGGTCGGGGGCCGCGCTGGCGGCCCTGCGCGGCGAGGTGACCGCCGCCGACGTGCGGAAGATCACCAAGCGCCGCGCCCGCCGCGCCCGCACCGGACGTGTCTTCCGCCGCCTGGCCGTGCTCGGTCTGCTGACCGGCGCGGCGGTCGCCGCCTGGCGCTGGTGGGACCGGCAGGCCAACCCGGAGTGGCTGGTCGAGCCGCCGGAGGCCACCGAGGTCGGCGAGGAGATGAGGGTCAACGCCACGCCGCTCGACCCGGAGGTCGAGGCGAAGGAGGCCGCCGACCGCAAGGCCGAGGAGCCCGGCGGCGAGAACCGCTGACACCGCCCCTCACGCGTTGCCGACGTGGCGTCTCAGCCCCGGCCGAAGCCGTTGGGGCCTCGGATGAAGCCGCCCTCGTCGTCCTCGTCGCCGTCGCCCCCGCCGTCACCGCCGTTGTCGCCACCGCCCCCGCCGGGGAACGTGAAGACCCGCACGGTGGAGTCCTTCGGCACCTCGGTGCCGGCGACCGGGTTGGTGGCGAACACCCGCGCCTTGCCGTCGTCGGGGCCCTGCACCTCCACCTTCAGGCCGGCCTGCTCCAGCGTCTTCCTGGCGTCCTTCAACTCCTGGTTGGAGACGTCCGGCACCCGCACGTTCTGCTGCTCGGGGGCCTTCGCCACCGTCAGCGTCACCTGCGCGTTCGGCGCGGCCTGCGAGCCGGCGCCCGGGTTCTGGTTGAGCACCTGGTCGGCCGGGACCGAGCCGTCCTCCCGCTCGGCCTTCGCCACCACGAAGCCGATGGCCTCAAGCTGCTGCTTGGCGTCGTCGAAGCTCTTGCCGATGACACTCGGAACGGTCCTGGTGACGGTCCGCACGACGGAGATCGTCACCGTGGAGTCCTTCTGGACCTTCGTGCCGCCGCGCGGGTCCTGCGCGGTGACCGTGCCCTCCTCCTCGGTGCCCGAGGAGACGGCCTTCTCCTCCACCTTGAAGCCGGCGTCCGACAGGGTCTCGCGGGCGTCGTCGGCGTCCTGGCCGGTGACGTCCGGCACCTCGACCGGGGCCGGGCCCTTGGACATGGTCAGGGTGATCACACTGTCCCGGGGGGCCTTGGCGCCGGCCGCCGGGTTGGTGCTGCACACCAGGCCCTTGTCCTCCTCGCAGTGCTCGCTGCCGCCCTCCTGGACCCGGAAGCCGACGTTCCCCGCCCGCTTCTCGGCGTCCTGGAGACTCAGCCCGGCCAGCGGAGGCACCTCCACCTCGCCACCCGCCGCGTTGCCGCTGAAGATCACCTTGCCGAGGAAGACCGCGCCGATCAGCACCAGCGCGGCGCCGACCACCAGCAGGATCGTCGAGAGGTTGCTCTTCTTCTGCCCGCCGCGCCGGCCGCGCGGCTCGTCGTAGCCGAACCCGCCGTCGTCGTCCCGGACCGGCGGCAGCATCGACGTACGCGGCTCGGCGGCCCGCAGCGCCTGCGTGGGCCGGTCCTCCGGGTTGCCGGCGTGCCCGTAGCCCACCGGCACGGGCGCGGCGACCGCGCCGACCGGCTGGCCGTCCAGCAGCGCCTCGATGTCCGCGCGCATCTCGTCGGCGGACTGGTAGCGGTAGTCCGGGTCCTTCGCCAGCGCCTTCAGGACGATGGCGTCCATCTCGGGCGTCAGCTCCGGGTCGAACGCGCTCGGCGGCTGCGGCTCCTCCCGCACGTGCTGGTAGGCCACCGCGACCGGGGAGTCCCCGACGAACGGCGGACGGACGGTCAGCAGTTCGTAGATCAGGCAGCCCGTGGAGTACAGGTCGGAACGGGCGTCGACCTGCTCGCCCTTCGCCTGCTCCGGGGAGAGGTACTGGGCGGTGCCGATGACGGCCGCCGTCTGCGTCATGGTCATGCCGGCGTCGCCCATCGCGCGCGCGATGCCGAAGTCCATCACCTTGACCTGGCCGGTGCGCGTCAGCATGACGTTCGCCGGCTTGATGTCGCGGTGCACGATGCCGTTGCGGTGCGAGTACTCCAGCGCCTGGAGGATGCCGATGCACATCTCCAGCGCCCGCTCCGGCAGCAGCTTCCGCCCCGAGTGCAGCAGCTCCCGCAGCGTCGAGCCGTCCACGTACTCCATGACGATGTACGGGATCGACACCCCGTCGACGTAGTCCTCGCCGGTGTCGTACACGGCGACGATCGCGGGGTGGTTCAGCGAGGCCGCCGACTGGGCCTCCCGCCGGAAACGCGCCTGGAACGTGGGGTCGCGCGCGAGGTCGGCCCGAAGCGTCTTGACCGCGACGGTACGACCCAGGCGGGTGTCATGGCCGAGATACACCTCGGCCATGCCGCCACGGCCGAGCACGTGGCCCAGCTCGTACCGGCCGCCTAGGCGACGCGGCTCGTCCATATCTCCAGCCCTCTCCGTTCGTCCCGGCCCGGTTCCGTCGGGCCCGGCGGTGTGCCGCTCGGGCATACGGTACCCGGGTCGCGCGGCCGGTCCCGGCCCTCGGCGGCCGGCGTCCCGCCCAAGCTCCTGCTCACCCTCAGCGCTTGCCGTCGAGAATGGCCTTCATCACATCAACGGCGATCGGCGCGGCCAGACCGCCACCGGAGATGTCGCCCCGGGCCGCGTCGCTGTCCTCGACGATCACCGCGACGGCGACCGGCGAACCGTCGCCGCTCTTGGCGTAGGAGATGAACCAGGCGTACGGGTTGGCCTTGTTCTCCTCACCGCGCTGCGCGGTACCCGTCTTGCCGCCGACCGTCACCCCCGGGATCTTCGCCCGGCTGCCGGTGCCCTTCTCGACGACGGACTCCATCATCTCCTGCAGCTTGCGCGCGGTCTCCGGCGAGACGGCCTGGCCCATCTCCTCCGGCTGGAACTGCTCCACCGTGCTGCGCGGACCCTCCAGCCGGTCCACCATGTACGGCTTCATCAGCTTGCCGTCGTTGGCGATCGCGGCGGTGACCATCGCCATCTGCAGCGGGGTCGCCCGGTTCGACGCCTGGCCGATACCTGCCATCGCGTTCTGCGGCCGGTTGTCCTCCGGGTAGACGCTGGCATCCGCCCGCACCGGGGTGAAAACCTCCGACCCGAAACCGAACTTCTCGGCCTGCTTGATCATCGCCTCGTTGCCGACCTCGTCGCTGATCGCGGCGAAGGTCGCGTTGCAGGACAGCTCCATCGCGCGGCGCAGCGTCGCGTCGTCGCAGAGGCGGTCGTACGCCGAGTTGCCGAGGAGGTTGGTGGACTGCGGCAGCTTGTACGGGCTCTCGATGCCGGTCTTCTTGTCGATGTCGTACTTGCCGCTCTCCAACGCCGCCGCCGCGGTGACCACCTTGAACGTCGACCCCGGCGCGTACGTCTGCCGGATGGCCCGGTTGAGCATCGGGTCGTCCGGGTGGTCCTTGAGCTTGACGTACGACTCGCCGTCCTTGTCGCTGATCCCGGCGAACACCGACGGGTTGTAGGAGGGGGTGCTCGCCATCGCCAGGATGGCGCCGGTCTCCGGGTTGAGCGCGACGACCGAGCCCTTCTTGCCCTTCAGCCCGTCGAACGCCGCCTTCTGCGCCGAGTTGCTGAGGGTGGTGACGACGTTGCCGCCCTCACGCGGCTTGCCCGTGAGCATGTCGACCGTGCGGTTGAAGAACAGCCGGTCGTCGTTGCCGGTGAGTATGCCGTCGTAGATCTTCTCCAGGAAGTTCGCGTCGAAGGCCTGGGAGGAGTAGCCGGTGACCGGCGCCCACATCGGCCCGTTCTTCCACGTCCGCTTGTAGGCGAAGTCGGTCGTGTCGCTCTTCTCCGAGCCGGTGATCGACTTGCCCTCGACGATGATGTTGCCCCGCGGATGCGCGTAACGCTCGATCTTCACGCGGCGGTTGTCGGCGTGGTTCTGGAGCTCGTCGGCCTGGACGAACTGCACCCAGTTCACCCGAACCATCAGCGCCAGCATCAGCAGTCCGCAGAAGATGGCAACCCTGCGCAACGGCTTGTTCATGCCTGTCCCATCTGGCCGCTGGACTCATCGCGGAGGTTTCGGCCGCCTCGCTTGCTCCTGCTGGACTGCCGCTGGGCAGCCCCGACATTTTAGACGGGCGGGCCCGGCCGCCCGGTTCCGTCCCGGGCGGCCGGACGGCGTCCGCGTACCGCCTCGCGGCCGCTGCTACGACCGCACGACCTGGGTC
>NZ_WMLF01000317.1 GCF_014156695.1 Streptomyces durbertensis
CTCCCAGCCGTCCCGCTGGCTCCTTGGAGCTAGCTGCCGCTACGCCCGGTTGCTGAAGTACATGAGCGCGATGCCGAACGCGCAGTAGGCGGCCACCACGAGGAACGCCCAGACGGGTGTGCGGTGTCTGCCGACGGTCGCGGACCAGAACGGCGTCCTGGGCTTGGTCACGTGGAGTCCCCCTGTCTTCCGGCCTTGTCCGGCTACGAGCGGTACGCGTCCGCGCCCTTGAGGGCGCATTCCGGGTGTTTGTCGTCGCCTCGGCAGAGGACGAGCTCAAAATCGACGCGGTGGGTGTGCGTACGGCCGGCGGACTCGTAGCGCAGGACGAGGTTCACGCCGCGTGCCGTGGCGTCCGTCGGCTTGTTGAGTTGCAGTGCCAGCTGTGTCGGCAGGCCGTCCTCGTCCTTCCCCGCGCGGTCGTCGCAGACGGTGGCCACCCGGGTTTCCGAGGGGTCGTAGTTGATCTCGGAGAGCGGACCGTCGGCGGAGCCGTCCGTGTTCCACACAGCCTTGCGGGTGGCAAACGCCTCGACCTGTAGGCCGCCTTCGACGTGTTCGAACGAGACATCCGTGATGTTGACCGATCCCGGGCGGTCGAGACAGAGCGTGAGGTGGTGCGCCGAGTAGGGGGCGTTCGCGGCGCGGTTGAGCACCGAGACCCCGGCGCCGTGGGTCCCCACGATTTTCGGCCCGGCGGCCGCGTCGGCGCACCCCGTGAGAAGGAGGAGCACCCCGCATGTCACCGCGCCCGTCGCGCACACCGATCTCACTGCTGTCCCCCCGACTGCGAAGCTCCGGCCTCGCGTGTGGCGGCGCCTGGTCGAGCGCCCGCTTTCCGCCAACGTACCCCCTGCCGGTCAGGGCGTCTGTGACGGCGGTGTCACGAGTCGGCGCGTGCGAAACGACGTCCGCCAGGACGGCGGCGGAGTCGGGGGTCAGGCGGTAGAAGCCCTGGAGGCTGACCGCGCGTTCGAGACGGCCGTCCACGACGTACTTCAGGCCGCGGGTGTCGCCTCGCCGGTTGCGCCAGGTGAGTCGGGAGAGGAGGTCGCCGGGTACGGGTACGTCGAAGCGGACGGGTGTCGCGTCGACGTGCACGGGCTCGGCACCGCAGCCGCCGGCGCCGAGCATCGACCAGTCGGCGTGGCCGGGGTACGCAGGGTCCTGCCAGGTGGCGGGAGCCGGGCCGCAGCAGCCGCGGCGTTCCTGGTCGAGCACCCGCATGCGGCAGACCACAAACACCTCACGTCTGTTGTCGTGCAGGGCGTACACCTCTTCTCCGGCGCGGGCGCCCTTCCATGAAGGCAGGGAGGAGTGGGCGCCGCCGAAGGCGACCGGTGGGCGCTCGCCGACACGGCCGGCGGCGCGCACCGCACGGCAGGTGTCGTGGGTCCACAGGACGGTGAAGGCGTCGGGCATGTGGGGAAGCGTAGGTGGGGGGACTGACAGTCCCGCCCGAGCGGTCGGCGGGCGTGAGGGGGCGGCCGTCCGCGCCGTTGGGCGGCGCGCGTGCGCCGGGGGTGGGCGCTGGTGCTGCGGGTTCACACGTTCCGGGCAAGTGCCGTTGGTATGGGACCGGGAGGCGGCCGGCGGGGCGCATGATGCGGGACACACGGCGGTAACGGGGACCTGACCGCCGCGAAACGGTTCCGGGCAAGGGTCTAGTGACCGAGCGAGGAAAGGGGCAGGGGCGTTGCATCTGACTCCGCACGAGCAGGAACGGCTGATGGTCCACGTCGCGGCGGACGTCGCGCGGCGGCGGCGTGAGCGGGGGCTGCGGCTGAACTACCCGGAGGCCATGGCGCTGTTGACGTCGTACGTGTACGAGGAGGCGCGGGCGGGTGCGACGGTCGACGCGATCATGGAGTCCGGGCGTCATGTGCTGCGGCGCGCCGAGGTCATGGAGGGCGTGCCGGAGATGATCTCCAACGTCCAGGTGGAGGCGACGTTCCCGGACGGGACGAAGCTGGTGACGATCCACGACCCGTTCGACGAGCCGACAGCCCATGTGGTCGTCCATCCGGGGAAGTTGGAGCTGCTGCCGGACGACGCCGAGTACGACGTCGTCCTCAACGAGGGCCACGAGCCGAGGGCGCTGCCGGTCGCGAACCACTCGGACCGGCCGGTGCAGGTCGGCTCGCACTTCCACTTCGCCGAGGTGAACGAGGGGCTCGACTTCGTCCGCGAGGACGCGCACGGCATGCGGCTGCACGTCGCGTCCGGCACGTCGGAGCGGTTCGAGCCGGGGGACGAGCGGGAGGTGCGGCTGGTGCCGATCGCCGGCGAGCGGGTCGTGCGCGGGCTGCGGCCGGGGAAGAGTGACGAGGAGGCCGGCCTTGACGACTGAGAGGGAGGCCGAGGACGCTCCCGGCCGGCTGCGGCGGTCCCGGTACGCCGACCTGTACGGTCCGACGACCGGGGACCGGGTGCGGCTGGCGGACACCGGTCTTGTGCTGCGCATCGACGACGACTGGTGTGGCGGGCCGGGCCGCGCCGGCGACGAGATGATCTTCGGCGGCGGCAAGGTGATCCGCGAGTCGATGGGGCAGTCGCACATCCCGCGCGACGACCCGCGCGAACCCGTCGACACGGTGATCACCGGGGCGCTCGTCCTGGACCACTGGGGCGTGGTGAAGGCGGACGTCGGGCTGCGCGGCGGGCGCGTCCACGCGATCGGCAAGGCGTACAACCCGGAGACCATGACACCCCGGCCCAACGACGACCCGCGCGCCCGCGACTTCGTCGTCGGCCCGGAGACGGAGGTGATCTCCGGGAACGGCCGGATCCTCACGGCGGGCGGCGTCGACACGCATGTGCACTTCCTGTGCCCCGGGCAGATCCACGAGGCGCTGGCGTCCGGGGTGACGACGCTGATCGGCGGCGGTACCGGGCCCGCCGAGGGCAGTTCGGCGACGACGGTGACGCCCGGCGAGTGGCACCTCCAGCGCACGTTCGAGGCGCTGGACGAGTTCCCCGTCAACATCGGGCTGCTCGCCAAGGGCAGCACGGTGTCGGAGAAGGCGCTGCACGACCAGGTGACGGCCGGCGCGCTCGGCTTCAAGATCCACGAGGACTGGGGCGCGACCCCGGCCGTCATCGACGCCGCGCTGCGCGTGTGCGACGCGACCGGCGTCCAACTGGCGCTGCACGCTGACTCGTTGAACGAGTCGGGCTTTGTCCACGACACGCTCGCCGCGACGTTGGACCCGGAGGCGGACGACGAGCGCTACCGCGGCCTGCACGTCTTCCACGTCGAGGGCGCCGGCGGTGGCCACGCACCCGACATGATCAGCCTCGTCGGCCGCCCGAACGTGCTGCCCGCGTCGACGAACCCGACCCGGCCGCTGACGGTCAACACCGTCAAGGAGCACGTGGACATGATGATCGTCTGCCACCACCTCAACCCCGAGGTGGCGGCCGACATGGCGTTCGCGGACTCCCGGATCAGGCCGTCCACGATGGCCGCCGAGGACCTGCTGCACGACATGGGCGCGATCTCCATGATGTCCTCCGACGCGCAGGCGATGGGCCGCATCGGCGAGATGATCATGCGGACGTGGCAGACCGCGCACGTCATGAAGTCCCGCTACGGCCACCTCGACGAGGACACCGCCGACGCCGACAACTTCCGCGCCCGCCGCTACGTCGCCAAGTACACGATCAACCCGGCGATCACGCACGGCATCGACCACGAGGTCGGTTCCGTCGAACCGGGCAAGCTCGCCGACCTGGTGCTGTGGGAGCCGAAGTTCTTCGGCGTGAAGCCGCACATGGTCGTCAAGGGCGGGCAGATCGCGTACGCGCAGATCGGCGACGCCAACGCGTCCATCCCGACGCCGCAGCCGTTCCTGCCCCGCCCGGTGTGGGGCTCCTGCGGACGGGCGCCGGCCGCCAACTCGGTCAACTTCGTCGCCGAGGCCGCGCTCGGTGGGGCGCTCGCCGAGCGCGGGCTGGGCAAGGAGCTGCGGGCGATCAGATCCACGCGCGGCGTCACCAAGGCCGACATGGTCCACAACAACGGGCTGCCCGAGATCGTCATCGACCCCGACACGTTCGACGTCACCATCGGCGGCGCCACCACCTCCGACGTGCGCACCACCGTCGACGGGCAGCTCGTCGGCCGCCACTACGCCACCGAACTCCCCCTCGCCCAGCGCTACTTCCTCTTCTGAAGCCCTGACCCGTCCGGGCCTCGTCCATGAAAGGCGGACCGCCCACCCGATGAGCCGCACCGCCCTGCTCGTCCTGGCCGACGGCCGCCTCCCCGCCGGCGGACACGCCCACTCCGGCGGCGTGGAGGCCGCCGTCACCGCCGGCCGGGTGCGCGACGCGGCCGGCCTGGCGGCGTTCTGCCGGGGCCGGCTGCACACCGCCGGACTCACCGCCGCCGGCCTCGCCGGCGCCGCCGCGGGCGGCCACGACGCCCTGGCGTTGGACGACGCCGCCGACGTGCGGACGCCCGTGCCCGCGCTGCGGCAGGTCAGCCGCCGCCTCGGGCGGCAGCTGACACGCGCCGCCCGCGCCGCGTGGCCGTCGCCCGAACTCGACCGGCTGCACCGCGCGCGGCCGCGTGGCGCGCACCAGCCCGTGGTGCTCGGCGTCGCCGCCCGCGCCGCCGGGCTGACGGCGTTCGACGCGGCGCTGGCCGCCGCCTACGAGAGCGTCGGCGGCCCCGCGTCGGCGGCCGTCCGCCTGCTCGGCCTCGACCCGCTCGACGCCACCGCGCTGCTCGCCCGGCTCGCCGCCGAACTCGACGACGTCGCCCACCGCGCCGCCGAGGCGGCCTCCCGCGTCGCCGACGAGGGCGTCGACGCCCTCCCCGCCGCGTCCGCGCCGCTGCTCGACATCACCGCCGAACAGCACGCCGCCTGGCCCACCCGCCTCTTCGCCTCCTGAACACCCTTTGCCACGAGGAGAGTTGCCGTGCACCTCGACCACCCGACCACCTTCCGCGAGCGCCACACCCACAGCTCCGAGCCCGTGCGCCCCGACGGCAGCCGCCGCCACACCCTGCGGGTCGGGCTCGGCGGACCGGTCGGCTCCGGCAAGACCGCGACCGTCGCCGCGCTCTGCCGCGCCCTGCGCGACGAGGTGTCCATCGCCGTTGTCACCAACGACATCTACACCCGCGAGGACGCCGAGTTCCTGCGCCGCGAGGCCGTGCTGCCGACGGAACGCATCACCGCCGTCGAGACCGGCGCCTGCCCGCACACCGCCATCCGCGACGACATCTCCGCCAACCTGGAGGCCGTCGAGCACTTCGAGGAGACCCTGGACCCGCTCGACCTCGTCCTCGTCGAGTCCGGCGGCGACAACCTCACCGCGACGTTCTCCCGGGGCCTCGTCGACCTCCAGCTTTTTGTGATCGACGTGGCCAGCGGCGACGACATCCCCCGCAAGGGCGGCCCCGGCATCACCACCGCCGATCTGCTCGTGATCAACAAGACGGACCTCGCGCCGTACGTCGGCGCCGACCTGAAGGTGATGGCGGCCGACGCGGAACGCCAACGCGGCGGCCGGCTAGTCGTGTTCACCAGTCTCGCGACCGACGACGGCATCACTCCCGTCGTCGACTGGCTCACCCCCCACCTCGCGGAGTGGCGCGCCTCCACCGCGCGCGCCGAGGCCACGGCATGACCGTCGACACCCACCCGTCGCGCGCCGCCCCGACGCCGGCCACTCCGACGGGCGGCGACGGCGACGGCGACCACGGGCACGTCACCGGTGTCCGGGCCACCGCCCGCGTGCGCGCCGCCCACAACGGCCACACCACCACCCTCCCGCTCCTCCACAGCGACGGCCCCTTTCATCTGCGCCGGCTGCGCTCCCGTGCGGGGCGCGCGCGGGTCAGCGTCGTCGGCGCGATGAGCGCGCCCCTCGGCGGCGACCGCCTGCGCGTCGACGTCACCGTCGAGCCGTCCGCCGAACTGGAGATGACCACCGCCGCCGCCACCATCGCCCTGCGCGGCGCCACGTCCGCCCCCGCCACCTACGACGTCCGCCTCGCCGTCGCCGACCACGCCTCACTGAACTGGCTCCCCCGGCCGCTGATCAGCACCCGGGGCAGCACCCTGCACCAGACCTACACAGTCGAACTCGCGCCCACCGCAAGCCTGTTGCTGCGCGAGGAGCAACTGCTCGGCCGCACGGCCGAACCGCCGGGCCACCTCGTCACCCGTCTCACCGTGCGCCGCGCCGGCCGTCCGCTGCTCGACCAGCGGACCGACTACGGCGACCCGGCGCCCGCCTGGGACGGCCCCGCCGTCCTCGGCGGCCACCGCGCCACCGGCCAACTCCTCCTCGTCGACCCCGCCCGGTCCGCCCCCGCCGAACCTCTCCTGATCGGCGACGACCCCGCCCTGGGCCACGCCGTCCTCACC
>NZ_WMLF01000318.1 GCF_014156695.1 Streptomyces durbertensis
AGACCCACGCGGATTTGTCGGACGGGGCCTGCCGAGAGAGGTGAACATGGCTTTCGTAGCGATCGGTTACCTTCTCCTGTGGCTGGCGTGGACGGCTGCCGCGGGTGTGCGTCTGCGTCAGGCCCGAGCTGCGGTGGTCTGGCCGGGCTGCGTGCTTGCGATCAACTTCTCGTTGCTGGCCTGGCAGATGGTCACTTCCCTGGACGGCGGTACCCAAGGCTTCTTCCTCTTTCTGCTCCCCAGCACCTTGTTGGCCTCCCTCCGCCTGAACCAGGCGCTTCGGCAGGTCAGGCGCGGGGAGCGAGGCGGTGAGACAGAGTGAGCAGCCGTTGGGGCCTTCCGCCCCACCTCACCTCGGTCAGCGTTGCGGGAGTTGTTTGCGGGTGGTGACGGCGATGCGGTTCCAGGCGTTGATGGTGAGGATGGCGGCGATGAGGTGGGCCAGTTCGGTCTCGTCGAAGTGTTCGGCGGCGCGGGCGTAGACCTCGTCGGGGACAAAGCCGTCGGTGAGGACGGTGACGGCCTCGGTGAGGGCGAGGGCGGCGCGTTCCTTCTCGGTGTAGAGCGGGCCGGCCTCCCTCCAGGCGGCGAGCAGGGTGACGCGCTGCTCGGTCTCGCCCTGGGCGCGGGCCTCCGTGGTGTGCATGTCGAGGCAGAAGGCGCAGTGGTTGAGCTGGGAGGCGCGGATCTTGACGAGTTCGGCGATGACGGGGTCGAGGTTCTTGTGGGCGGCGGCGTCGAGCGTGATCATCGCCTGGTGGACGGCGGGGGCGACGTCGGAGAAGTCCATGCGCGCGGTGTGCTGTTGAGTGCTTGTCGCTGTGGTCATGGCTTTGAGCGTAGGGGTGGGTTGGTCTGCGGGTATGGTCCATTTCCGTGACGGGAACGTGGGCCATTCCGCCGCCGGATCGCGCCCCGGTGGGCAGCGACCTGCATCTTGAGCTGGACCGGCCGGGCGGGGTGCGGCGGTCGTTGACGGACTCGTTGCGGGAGGCCGTGCGCGGTGGGCGGTTGGCGCCGGGGACGCGACTGCCGTCGTCCCGTTCGCTGGCCGCCGATCTGGGGGTGGCCCGCAACACGGTGGCGGAGGCGTACGCGGACCTGGTGGCGGAGGGGTGGCTGGTCGCGCGGCAGGGGTCGGGGACGCGGGTCGCCGAGCGGGTGGCCCCGGCGACGGGGTTGAGGCCCGTCGCCGCGGTGCGGGGCGGTCGGCCGCGGCGGCCGGTGGCGCCCGTCCACGACCTGCTGTCCGGGCGGCCGGACGTGTCGGCGTTTCCGCGCCGGGCGTGGTTGGCGTCGACCCGGCGGGCGCTGGCGACTGCGCCGGCCGCCGCCTTCGGGCTGGGGGACGCGCTCGGGCGGCCGGAGCTGCGGGAGGCGCTGGCCGGATACCTGGCGCGGGCCAGAGGGGTGCGGGCGGCGCCGGAGCAGGTGGTGGTGTGCGCGGGTTTCGGGGAGGTCATGGACCTGCTCGGCCGGCTGCTGGCCGGCACCGGGACGCTGGCGGTGGAGGGGTACGGGCTGTGGCTGCACCGGGACGCGCTCGGCGCGGCCGGGTGTGACGTGCGACCGCTGACGGTCGACGAGGGCGGGGCACGCGTCGAGGAGTTGGACGGCCGGGAGGACGTCGGGGCGGTGCTGCTCACGCCGGCGCACCAGTACCCACTGGGGGTGGCGCTGCGCGCCGACCGCCGGGCCGCCGTGCTGGACTGGGCCCGCGCCACGGGCGGGCTGGTGCTGGAGGACGACTACGACGGCGAGTTCCGCTACGACCGGCAGCGCGTCGGCTCGCTCCAGGGCCTCGATCCGGACCGCGTGGTGTACCTGGGCACGGCGAGCAAGAGCCTCGCCCCGGGGCTGCGGTTGGCGTGGATGGTGGTGCCGGAACGGCTGGTGGGGGCGGTGCGGGAGCTGCGGGTGATCAGCCGCAGCTCGTCGTTGGACCAGCTTGTGCTGGCCGACTTCCTGGACACCGGCGGCTACGACCGGCACGTACGGGCGATGCGGCTGCGCTACCGGCGCCGGCGGGACCGGCTCACCGCGCTGCTGGCGGAACACGCGCCGCATCTGGAGGTGCGGGGGATCAACGCCGGGCTGCACGCGGTGCTGGCGCTGCCGGCCGGCACCGAGCGGGCCGTGCTGCGGGCCGCCGCGCGGGGCGGGCTGGCGCTGGAGGGGCTGGAGCGCTTCCGGTACCCGGGCCACCCGGCGGGTGCCGGCGGTGCGCCGGCGGACGCGGTGGTGGTCGGCTACGCGGCCCCTCCGGACCACGGCTACGCGGCCGCGCTGGCCGCCCTGCTCGACGTGCTGCCGGGCCCGGAAGAGGCGGAGGTGACCGCCTGGGGGAGGTGGAGGTGACCGGTCCGGGGGGAGGTGGAGGTGACCGGTCCGGAAAGAGTGGAAGCGGCCGGTTTGGAAGGCCGGAAGCGGCCGGTCCGGAGGCCGGAAGTGACCGGACCGATGCCGTCCGCGACCAAAGCGGGACGTTCCCGACCGCCCTGTTAGAGTGCCCGGTTGGAACCCGCTCCCCGACGGGTTTGTCGCACCCTCCCACACCTGGTGAAGCAGATGTTTGGCATAGGCAGCAGCAGCCCCCGGTCCCGTTCCCGCAGAACCGTCGTCGCCGGCACCGGTGCGTTTCTGCTCGCCGTCCTCGCCGGCTGCGGCTCGCAGTCGGGTGGCGAGGGCTCGGGCGGCGAGGTGACGCTGGTGGCGCCGACCTGGGTGGGCGGCCAGGCGAACGTGGCGGTCGCCGCCTATCTGCTGGAGAAGGAGCTGGGCTACCAGGTCAAGGTCCAGGAGATGGACGAGGCCGAGGGCTGGAAGGCCGTGGGGGAGGGGCGCGCCGACGCCATCCTGGAGGACTGGGACCTGCCGGACCAGTACCAGGAGTGGATCATGCAGAAGAAGACGGTCGTGCCGGCCGGCAGGCTCGGCGTGACCGGCCGCATCGGCTGGTACGTGCCCCGCTACCTCGCGGACCGCAACCGGGACGTGCTCAGCTGGGAGAAGCTGAACGACAACGTCGAGCTGTTCGGCGGCGCCGGGGACGGCAAGGGTGTGCTGCTCCAGGGCGACCCCTCGTACAAGTCGCACGACGAGTCGATCATCAAGAACCTCGGCCTCGAGTACGAGTTGAAGTACCTCGGTACCGAGGGCAAGCAGCTGAGCCACATCCGCAAGGCCGCCAAGGACCGCAAGCCGTTCCTCACCTACTGGTGGACCCCGCACTGGGTGGAGCAGGAGGTCGAGCTGGCGGAGGTCAAGCTGCCGGCCTACTACGCCGGTTGTGACGAGGACCCGGAGAAGACGCGGTGCGGCTACCCGGAGACCGACCTGCGCAAGTACCTCAACAAGGAGTTCAGCGACGGCGGCGGCAAGGCGGCCAAGTTCCTGAAGAACTTCGAGTGGGGCGCGGAGGACCAGAACGAGGTGGCCCGGCTGATCGCCGGCGAGGGCATGGACCCGAAGGAGGCCGCCGCGAAGTGGGTCGAGGAGAACGAGGGGTTGTGGCACCGCTGGCTCTGGGATCTCGACAACTGAGGTTCTGACGAGGTGGGTTGAGCGGCGCGGTGGTCCGAGCGGACCGCCGCGCCGCTCGTGTGCTCACTCCGTGGAAGCTCCCTGAGGGGGTGAACTCCCGTGCGCGAGTCCGGACATGACGGTTCTGCCGGCGGGCGCGGCGAGGGGAATTCGGGGAAGGGTCCTCTGGCCCTTGGATGTGCTGTGCCCGAGTGACTACGATGCGCGAGTTGATCATGCCTATGGACTGAGAGGTACTCAGGATGGAGCCCGGGCCGATAGTTCCGCCCATCTTCACACCCCTCGCACCCGCGATCCACCCCCGACACGCGCGGATCGACGCGCAGACGGCGGTGTGGGCGGAGACCTTCGGGATCGGCTCGCCCCGGCTGCGGAAACGTCTTGTCACCCAGGACATCGGCACCTTCGCGGCCCGCATCCTGCCGGAGGGGCGCGAGGAGGTCGCCCGACTGCTCGCGGACTTCGTCCTGTGGCTCTTCGGAGTCGACGACGGCTACTGCGAGGAGGGCGAACTTGGCCACGACCCCGGCGAGTTGGCCGGGGCGCTGCACCGCCTGCTGCGCGTCGGGCAGAACCCGCAGGCGCCCATGCTCGTCGACGACGCGCTCGCCGACGGGCTGCGCGACCTGCGGCTGCGGGTCGACGAGTACGGCACGCCGGCCCAGACGACACGCTGGCTGGACGCCCTGCGCGAGTACTTCTTCTCCGTCGTGTGGGAGGCTGCCCACCGCCGCACCGGCACCGTGCCGGACCTCAACGACTACACGCTGATGCGGCTCTACGACGGCGCCACCACCGTCGTGCTCCCGATGCTGGAACTCGGACACGGCTACGAGCTGCGTCCCGAGGAGCGCGACGACACCGCCGTGCGGGCCGTCGCCGAGGCGGCGTCCTTTGTCATCACCTGGGACAACGACCTGTTCTCCCACCACAAGGAGAGCCGCGCCGACGGCTACTACCTGAACGTCGTCCGCGTGCTCCAGCACCACGAGGGGCTCACCCCGGACGAGGCGGTGGCCAGGGCCGTCAACCAACGCGACCGGGCCATGGTGCTGTTCACCCGGCTGCGGGAGCGGCTGCTGGAGGACGCCAGCCCGGAGCTGTCCCAGTACCTGACGAGCCTCGGCCACTACATCCGCGGCGCCCAGGACTGGGGCATCACCTCGCTGCGCTACACCACGCCCGACGACCCGGCGCCGCTGCCCACGGTCTTCAGCGACACCCCGACCGAGGGCAGCGACGAACCGCTGGACATCCCCGCCGTCGCCTGGTGGTGGGACATGCCGCGCACACCGGCGGGGACACACGTCGGCGACGGCACCGGCCTCGCCACGGCGTGAGGGAACCGCCGGAGCACGGGGAGCGGCTCCCGGCCGGTGGGCCGTGGCCGCTCCCCGCCGCCTCGCCTCAGGACTCCAGGACGGCGCGGAGCTGGTGGAGACCCCAGTCCAGGTCCCGCTCGTCGATCACCAGCGGGGGAGCGATCCGGATCGTCGAGCCGTGGGTGTCCTTCACCAGGACGCCCCGGTCCATCAGCCGCTCCGAGACCTCCCGGCCGGTGCCGAAGCCGGGGGACACGTCCACGCCCGCCCACAGGCCGCGGCCGCGCACCGCGTCGACCCGGCCGGTGTCGACGAGCTTGCCCAGCTCGGCGTGGAGGTGGTCGCCCAGCTCGGCGGCGCGCCGCTGGAACTCGCCCGAGCGCAGCATCGCGATGACCTCCAGCGCGACCGCGCAGGCCAGCGGGTTGCCGCCGAACGTCGAGCCGTGCTCGCCCGGCCGGAAGACGTCCATGACCTCCCGCGAGGACACCACCGCCGACACCGGCACCACACCGCCGCCGAGCGCCTTGCCCAGCACGTACACGTCCGGCACGACGCCCTCGTGCTCGCAGGCGAAGGTGGTGCCGGTGCGGCCGAGACCGGACTGGATCTCGTCGGCCATGAACAGCACGTTCCGCGCCCGGGTCAGCTCCCGCACGCCCGGCAGGTAGCCGGGCGGCGGCACCAGCACACCGGCCTCGCCCTGGATCGGCTCCAGCAGCACGGCGACGACGTCGTCGCCGTGCCGTTCCATGGCGGCCTCCATCGCGGCCAGGTCGCCGTAGGGGACGATCTCGAAGCCGGGGGTGTAGGGGCCGTAGTCGGCGCGGGCCTCCGGGTCGGTGGAGAAGCTGATGATCGTCGTGGTGCGGCCGTGGAAGTTGTCCGCCGCGACGATGATCTTCGCCTGGCCGTCCGGGACGCCCTTGACGCGGTAGCCCCACTTGCGGGCGGTCTTCACCGCCGTCTCGACGGCCTCGGCGCCGGTGTTCATCGGCAGCACGGCCTCCATGCCGCACAGCTCGGCCAGCTCGGTGCAGAAGGCGGCGAACCGGTCGTGGTGGAAGGCGCGCGAGGTCAGTGTCAGCCGGTCGAGCTGCGCCTTGGCGGCGGCGATCAGCCGCGGGTGGCCGTGGCCGAAGTTCAGCGCGGAGTAGCCGGCCAGCAGGTCGAGGTAGCGCCGGCCCTCGACGTCGGTCATCCACGCGCCCTCGGCGGAGGCGACCACCACCGGCAGCGGGTGGTAGTTGTGCGCGGTGTGCCGGTCGGCGGCGTCGATCAGCCGCCGAGCGGTGCCCTCGGGAGCGGTGGCTCCCGTCTGTTCCGTGGCCGTCGGCTCCTCGGCGGTGGCCGGGCCGGGGGCGTTCACGGACGCGGTGCCGTCTGAAATCCGGGGGGACATCGTTGTCGTGCTCCGTTCGTCTCGGCAGGCGGCGGCTGTGCCGCCGCACACACACCTCACGTTCTACCGTGCCACCCCGGCCTCGCGGCACCCCCGACC
>NZ_WMLF01000319.1 GCF_014156695.1 Streptomyces durbertensis
GCCGTGGCCCACCGGGCCCGTGAACCGCCGACCGCCGACCGTCGGCCCTTCCACGCCGGCCATCCACGCCGGCCATCGATCGGGGACCGTCAGCCGGCGTGGCTCAGTCCTCGCTGCTCCTGGCCCAGATGTTGGTGCCGGGCGTGGAGACCGCGAAGCGGTCCACCTCGACCAGCTCCTCCTCGGTCAGCTCGGGCCCGCGTACGGCGGCGACGTTGGCCTCCAGCTGGGCCACGCTGCTCGCCCCGATCAGCGCCGAGGTCACCCGGCGGTCCCGCAGCACCCAGCTGAGCGCCAGCTGGGCCAGCGACTGGCCGCGCGACGCGGCGAGCTTGTTGAGCCCCCGCAGCCGCCGCCGCACCTCCTCGGTCAGCAGACCCGGGTCCAGCGACTTGCCCTGACTGGCCCGCGACCCCTCCGGCACGCCCTCCAGATAGCGGTCGGTGAGCAGGCCCTGGGCGAGCGGCGCGAAGCAGATGCAGCCCATGCCCTCCTCCTCCAGGGTGTCCAGCAGGGAGTCCTCCTCGATCCAGCGGTTCAGCATCGAGTAGGAGGGCTGGTGGATCAGCGGCCGGACGCCCATCTCCCGCAGCAGCGCCACGGCCTCCGCGGTCCGGTCCGCGTTGTAGGAGGAGAGGCCGACGTACAGCGCCTTGCCCTGCTGGACGGCGGACGCCAGCGCGCCCATCGTCTCCTCCAGCGGCGTCTCGGGGTCGAAGCGGTGCGAGTAGAAGATGTCGACGTAGTCCATGCCCATCCGCCGCAGCGAGGCGTCCAGGGAGGAGAGCAGGTACTTGCGCGAGCCCCACTCGCCGTAGGGCCCCGGGTGCATCAGATAGCCGGCCTTGGTGGAGACGACCAGCTCGTCCCGGTAGGGGCGGAAGTCCTCGGCGAGGATCCGGCCGAAGTTCTCCTCGGCGGAGCCGGGCGGCGGACCGTAGTTGTTCGCCAGGTCGAAGTGGGTGACGCCGAGGTCGAAGGCCCGGCGGAGGATGCCGCGTTGGGTGGTGAGCGCGCGGTCGTCGCCGAAGTTGTGCCACAACCCGAGGGAGATCTCGGGGAGGAGCAGACCGCTGCGGCCGGTGCGGCGGTAGGGCATACCGGTGTCGCCGCTCCCGTCGTACCCGGCGTAACGGGAGTCGGCGGCGCGGTAGTGCGGGGAGTCGGCAGTGGGTTCCGTCATGCTCCTGGACTATCACGGACCGGACTATCACGGAGCTGTGACAGTTCTGGGCGGCTCCTGGTCGGCCCGTGCCCCCGGGATGGCATTAGGCTGCTGTGGGTTTGACATGGGCGGGGGCAGGGAAAGGCGGATCGTTCGGATGAAGGCCAAGGCCAAGCTGCGCGACCTGGTGGTCCGGCTCTACTCCCGCCGGGTGGAGGGCAGGCTGGACCACAGCCACGTGCCCGCGCACATCGGCGTCATCCTGGACGGCAACCGCCGCTGGGCGAAGGCCGCCGGCGGCACCACGGAACAGGGGCACCGGGCCGGCGCCGAGAAGATCCGCGAAATGCTCACCTGGTGCGCCGAGACGGACGTCCGCGTGGTCACCCTGTGGCTGCTGTCCACCGACAACCTCGACCGGCCGGCGGTCGAACTCGACCCGCTGCTGCGCATCATCGAGGACACCGTCCGCGACCTCGCCGCCGACGGCCGCTGGCGGGTCCACCACGTCGGGAACAAGGACCTGCTGCCGGACGCCATGCAGCGGGTGCTGAAGGAAGCCGAGGACAGCAGGCCGTCCGCCGGCCGGGACACCGGGATACTCGTCAACGTGGCCGTCGGCTACGGCGGCCGGCAGGAGATCACGGACGCGGTCAGGTCGCTGCTCGCCGAACGCGCCGAACGCGGCGACTCCCTCGCCGAACTGGCCGAGACGCTGGAGGCGAAGGACATCGCCCGGCACCTCTACACCAGCGGCCAGCCCGACCCCGACCTGGTGATCCGCACCAGCGGCGAACAGCGGCTGTCCGGCTTCATGCTCTGGCAGAGCGCGCACTCCGAGTACTACTTCTGCGACGTGTTCTGGCCCGCCTTCCGCCGGGTGGACTTCCTCCGCGCGTTGCGCGACTACGCCGCGCGCCACCGCCGCTACGGCACCTGAGGCCGGCAGGGCCGGCCAGGTCGGGCGCCCAGCCCTACCCGCCACCCGACTCCCGCCGGGCCCGCTTCGGCGGGCCCGAGCTCCCGGCGGGCCCGAGCCCGCCGAGGGCCGATCCGTTGCCGGGCTTCCGCACCTCACGTGGCCCGACCCCGTGTGCCCGACTCGACGCCTGTTTTCCGCCGGGCCCGGCCCGTCGCGCCCCTGCCCGACCCGCGGCCCGGGCCCTCTGCCTGATCCGTCCCCTCTGGCCGATCTCCCTGTCCGACTCGCCGCCCGCTCCGGCCCCGGCCCGGCCCTCGGTGCGTCCGGGGCGCCCTCGCGGCCGGGAGCTCTGTGGGGATCTGGCGTTCCGGCCTGACCCGGTGTCCGATCTCCCGGCTGGCCCGGCCCGTCGTGCCCGGGTCGACCGGTCGCCTGGGGCCTCCGCGGGGTCCGACTTCGTCTGGTCGACCCTCTCTGCTCTGACTCGGTGTCCGATCGCGTCTCCGGGAGGCCGGACCGTCGCGCGCCGGGGCGGCCCGCCGTTCGGTGCCTCCGCGTGCCCGGCTCCGTGTGATCTGCCTTTGCCCGAGCGGGTCCCTCCGCCCGAGCGGGGCGGCCCGTCGGTGGTGCCGGATCCGCCGTGGTCGGTCGCCTGCCGCGTGGGTGGGCCGACGGCGGGTCCTCTCTGTTGGGCCGGGCCCGGCGGTGTGGGGCGCTCGGCGCGGGGCCCGGCCCTGCGACCGGTTCGGTCGGGCTCTGGTGGGTTCGCCTTCGACCGGTGCTTCGGTCCGGTCCGTGGGTTTCCGGCTTACGACCCGAGCCGGGGCCGGGCTGCCGCGCGGCGGCCCGGCCGGCCGGCGGGCGGACCGCCCGGATCCGGGCGGTCACACAGCGGCTCAGGGAGCCGCGCCCGGATCCGGGCGGGTGTGTGCCGGCGCGCGTGTGCGTGGGCGGGCGATTTCCCGCCGTCCCCGCGGGACGGCCGCGCGCCCGGCGCACGACGGTTCGTCGCCCCGCGAGGGGCGCGGGAGGTTCGGCCGCGTTCCGCCGAACGGGCTGGCCACGGCGGTTCCGCCGCCCCGCGCGGCATGCGGGCATCAGATCATGGGAATACCCCCTGCAGGCCGCCACACCGACCAGGCGCGGTGGCCGACGGGAGGCCCTTTGCGCACCACGGACGCCCGCACCCCAGGTGCGGTGGACGGGAGGGGCCGGTGCCCGGCCCGTGCGTCGAAGGGTCGGCCCGGCCCTATCCCCCGCGACACCGAAGTCGCACCCCGACCTCTTCCGAGGGGGTTCGTCCATCCGTGGTGACCAGCAAGAAGCGCCGCGACAACGACCGGCGCACCTATGTCCTCGACACCAGTGTCCTGCTCGCCGACCCCGCGGCCGTGCTGCGCTTCGACGAGCACGAGGTGGTGCTGCCCGTTGTCGTGATCACGGAGTTGGAGGCCAAGCGCCACCATCCGGAGCTCGGCTACTTCGCCCGTCAGGCGCTGCGCCAACTCGACGACTACCGGGTCCGGTTCGGGCGGCTCGACGCGCCGATCCCGCTCGGTGACTTCGGCGGCACGCTCCGGGTGGAGCTGAACAACACCGATCCGGGGGTGCTGCCGGCGGGTTTCCGGCTCGGCGACAACGACTCCCGCATCCTGGCCGTGGCGCGCAACCTCCAGGCCGAGGGGTACGACGTCACGGTCGTCTCCAAGGATCTGCCGCTGCGCATCAAGGCGTCCTCGATCGGCCTGCTGGCCGAGGAGTACCGGGCCGAACTGGCCATCACCGACAGCGGCTGGACGGGGATGCGCGAGCTGACCCTGCCGGGCGAGGCGGTGGACGAGCTGTTCGCGGCGGAGAGCCTGCACGTCGTGGAGGTCGCCGAGCTGCCCGTGCACACGGGTCTGGTGCTGCACTCGGAGAAGGGCAGGGCGCTCGGCCGGGTGACGCCCGACGGCCGGGTCCGGCTGGTCAGGGGCGACCGGGAGGCGTTCGGCATCCACGGCCGTTCGGCGGAGCAGCGGGTCGCCCTGGACCTGCTGCTCGATCCGGAGGTGGGCATCGTCTCGATGGGCGGCCGGGCCGGCACGGGCAAGTCGGCGCTGGCGCTGTGCGCGGGCCTCGAGTCGGTGCTGGAGCGGCGGCAGCACAGCAAGGTGATGGTCTTCCGGCCGCTGTACGCGGTGGGAGGGCAGGATCTCGGCTATCTGCCGGGCACGGCCGACGAGAAGATGAACCCGTGGGCCCAGGCGGTCTTCGACACGCTCAAGGCGGTGACGACCCCCGAGGTCGTGGAGGAGGTGGTCGCCCGGGGCATGCTCGAGGTGCTGCCGCTCACCCACATCAGGGGCCGCTCGCTGCACGACGCGTTTGTGATCGTCGACGAGGCGCAGTCGCTGGAGCGGAACGTGCTGTTGACGGTGCTCTCCCGGATCGGGCAGAACTCCCGGGTGGTGCTGACGCACGACGTCGCCCAGCGGGACAACCTGCGGGTGGGCCGGTACGACGGGGTGGTGGCCGTCGTGGAGAAGCTGAAGGGACACCCGCTGTTCGCCCATGTGACGCTCACCCGTTCCGAGCGTTCGCCGATCGCGGCGCTGGTGACGGAGATGCTGGAGGAGGGCGTCTGACGGAGGCACACAACCGCGCACAGCGGTGCAAAACGGCGTGACACGCCGGGGCATGGCAAGCGGGCCGGTGGACAGCCGGCCCGCTTGCCATGTCGTATGACCGGCGATCAGGTGGCACCGCTCGCGGAACGCCCTGTTTCTGGCTCTTTGGTGCGATATGCCAACCGGCGGGCGGGGCAGCATAGTCGGGGCACCGGACAGCCTGCTCGCTTTTCCGCAAGACGCCGGGCCCAAACGATGTGTGACCTTTCCCACTCGGCCTGGAATTGCCTCAACCCTCCGCCATCCGGCAGGGTGTGGATCCTGTCAGGCCCCGCATGTGGCACACCCGTCCCTTCCGGGGGGCGTAGCACCACACAACTCAACAGCAGACGCTGTCGCATGCCGCCCGAGGAACCACGCGGGCCTCCCTCCGGGGAGGACCGACCGGGCCAGTACCTCCGAGTGACCAGCACCGTGGAGGTCAGTGCCAGGGGCACGATTGCGCCCGCGAGGTCACCTAAGCGGGCATTGTGGAAGGAAACTGTGTGACTACTCGGATTTCGGTCCGGGGATTCGCCGTGGCGTCCGCCACCGCGGTCACCACCGTCGGCGCCGTCGTCGGTGTGGCAGCGGGCGGTCAGCAGGGTACGGCCGAACCGGTCGAGCTCGCTGCCGCTGACGCGACGCTCCTCGCAGACATACCGGTGGGTGGCAACACCCAGGCCCAGACCGCCTCCCTCACCCAGCAGGCCGACCTCCAGGCCGACGCCGCGAGCGCCGCCGCCCGGAAGGCCGCTGAGGAGAGCGCCCGGAAGCAGGCCGCCAAGGACGCGGCGGACAGGAAGCAGGCCGCCGAGGAGGCCAAGCGCAAGGCCGCCGAGGAGGCCGCGAAGAAGCGCGAGGCCGAACTCGCCGCAAGCCGCAGCGCCGAGCGTTCCGCCCCCGCGGCGGGCGGTGGCGACTTCCCGCAGCAGGCGTCCTACACCGTCGCCCAGGTCAAGGCGATGGCACAGCAGATCGTCGGCGGCGGCCAGTTCCAGTGCTTCTCCAACATCGTGCAGCGTGAGAGCACCTGGAACTACCGGGCGCAGAACCCGAGTTCCGGCGCGTACGGCCTCGTGCAGGCGCTGCCCGGCACCAAGATGGCCTCCGAGGGCGCGGACTGGCGGACCAATCCCGCCACGCAGATCCGCTGGGGTCTGAAGTACATGAACGAGCGCTACGGCAGCCCGTGCGGCGCCTGGGAGTTCTGGCAGGCCAACCACTGGTACTGAGCCGGCCACTGGTACTGAGCCGGCCACTGGTACTGAGCCGCCCTCGCCCGGTCGGTGACCACCGGGGAGACCCTCCGGCCACCAAGATCCACGTTCATGCCCCCGCACCGGTGAACCGGGCGGGGGCATGAGGCGTCCCGGGGGTCCGGGCAACCCCCGAGCCGGGTAACGTCGTCCCCTGTGGGTGGAGCGCACCGCGCACGCTCGTGACAGACACCCAGACACGGGGGCTGAGAGAACCGATGTCCAGACTTGAGCGCCTCAAGGCGGGCGCGACGCGCTTCGGCGCCCGGATGGCCGAGTACCGGCAACGGGCCGAGGCCGACCGGGAGGAACGCGACCAGCGCCGCCAGGAGGCCGCCCTCGCCGACGCCC
>NZ_WMLF01000032.1 GCF_014156695.1 Streptomyces durbertensis
GGGAGAGGGTGGGCGATCCGGGTGCGTGCTTCAAAGATAGCAGCTAGCTTAAGACTGGAATGACTCAGCACCACCCTTGACCAGGAAAAATAGAGTCGCGGATTACTTCGGACGTGCAGCGCATGAGCAATAGAGAAAAGGCGCGCGATTAGTGAATGGTGGCTCCAGAATAGCGGGGCGAAATGGGGAGCGATTCGACCGAATGCGCTCTTTGGCGATTAACCGAGATGGGTGTCGATGAGAGTCGCGAGCCTGATGGATCTGTGGGGCGGGCGGGCCCGCCGCCTCGTGAGGCTGGGGCGCCCTGGCTGGTGGGTCGACGGAGGCGCGGGTGGCCGACCCTCACGCGCGCGAGGGGGGTGGTTGGCGCCTACGGATAGGTACGTATAGAGGGAACACGCATCGTCGCAGGTCAGAGGCCATGTGATGTATCAATCGAGGCTATTCGAGTAGCAGATCGGGACGCACCGTTCCCCTGGAGGGGAAATGCTCAGCGGTCTGGATCGGGCGCCGGTCGGCGTGGCGGGTTCCCCTGGAGGGGAAATGGTCGCTACGGTCAGGCCGCGTACATCGTTCCCCTCTGGGGGAAATCCCAAGGTGAGGAGCGGTATGAGCCGGGCAAGGCCAGCGGTGAACACCAGCACGGGCGAGTACGTCCAGCTGGAGCTGCTGAAGGAGGACGACAAGCCGTACGACTGGAGCGGCGGCGGTCGGCACGTCAACGCCAGCAAGAAGCTGGGCGCCGGGCTGTGGAAGAAGGGCAGCGGCTACACCAAGAACGACAAGCTGGTCTACGGCTACTACCTGTTCAACGCGCCGTCCGGGGACGAGCCGCTGCGGATGAGCTTCCGGGAGATCGGCAACGACCTGGAGTTGCGTCCGAACGCGGTGAGCAGGTCCGTGGGTAACCTCAACAGGGGAGGCTTCCTCCTGGAGGCCGAGAAGGTGGGCCGGGTGAAGTTCTACAAGCTGAACGCCCGTGCCGCCTACGACGGCTCCTCGGGACAGCAGCGCATGGCCACGCAGCACGCCCGACACCCCGTGACCACGTGCCCGCCGGAGAAGAAGGAGAAGGAGGCGTCATGACCTCGCCGATCGCCGAGTCGTTCGCGCCGCGCTTCATGGAGGCCGGCGAGCTCAACCAGCTCTTGCTGCGGTCGCAGCTCAAGCAGGGCGCGGACCTGAAGGTCCTCATGTACTACGCCACCGCGGTCCCGGTCGGGGAGCCTGTGCGCAGCACCGCCACGGACATCGGGAAGCTGGTCGGCCTCAGCACCACCAGCGCCTCGCGCAGCATCGGCCGGCTCGCCGAGAACGGCTGGCTGACGCTCGCCTATACGGCCGTCGGGGTGAAGTTCTACCGCCTGGGCTCCAAGGCCACCGGTCAGCCGGCGCCCACCGAGCCCGAGGACGACGACGCGCCCCTGGCGACCGTCCGGCAGCTCCACGCTTCGTAGCCACACCGTTCGCACTGCGGCGCTGCACCTCATGGTGCAGCGCCGTTTCTGCGTGCGGTGAGAGCGATACATCGTTCCCCTGGGCGGGAAACCGGCAGGTCGGCACCTCATTGGGCCAGGGGTTTTGTCCACGCGGGGGTGGACAAGTTTGTCCACCCAGGAGTGGAACATCGTTCCCCTGGAGGGGAAATTCGCAGGTGAAGGCCCGTCCCCCGTTGTGTCGGCGGCAACACCCGCCACCGGACTGCGCCAGCTCACCGGCCCCGTCGCTGAGCGGCGTGAACATCGTTCCCCTGGAGGGGAAGCCAGCCCCCAGTGCCAGGGGGCGACACACGCGTCCCGCGCGCGGGACGCGTGTGTCAGATACGCGCACACGGTTCCCGTAGACGGGAAACGCGCAGGTCACGGCAGCGCGAAAAGAATCATGGGCGACCCCCTTCCCTAGGTGTATGAAGTTCCATACAGTGGCTGTATTGAAAGTCATACACCTACGGGAGGATCCGCCGTGTTAGTCACCTTCGTCACCGCCGCCCTCGCCATCGTCGGCACGCTGCTCGGCTCGATCGTCAGCGGACGCTTCCAGGAGCGGGCCGCCGAACGGTCCGTCCGCGTCAGCCACGGCGAGGCGATCCGCCGCGACCGCCTGGAGGCCGTCACCGCGCTCGCCTGCGCCGTCAGCGACCACCGCCGGGCGATGTGGATGCGCGGCGACGCCGTCCTCAAGCAGGCCGGCTCCGAGCGGATCGAGGCCCTGCGCGGCGAGAGCCACATGACCCGGTCCGCCGTCACCCGCCCGCTGGTCGCGCTGCGGGTGCTCATCGAGGACCAGGCGGTGCGCGCCGCGGCCGACGAGATGGTCACGCTGACGTACGCGCTGCGCGACGCCTACGCCACCACCGAGGCCCTGACCGCCGCCCGCGAGGCCGCGAAGGTCGCCCACGATGCCTTCGTCGACGTCGCCGCCGGTTACCTCAGCCGGACCGCCTGAACCCCCGCCAGCCGAGACAGGAGCCCGTCATGGAGCGCACGTCCACGGAGATCGTGAAGGCCGCCGACATCACCGCCATCGAGACCAGCGCCGACCGGGGCGCCGTCGGCAGCGAGCTCGCGTACCTGGCCCCGGCGGCGGCCGCCGCGCTGGGGCTGCTCGCCGACGCCATCAAGCGGGGCACCGCCGACCGCGAGTCCGTCGTGCAGGCCCTGAAGGAGGCGGCCGTCCACGAGCGCTTCGCCGACGTCCTGGCGGCCGCGTCCGAGGATGTCATGGACGAGACCGAGGACCCGTACGACTTCGACGCCCGCCTGGACGCCGACAACCTCTCGGGCGCGGCCTCCGAGGTCCGCAACCTCTTCCGCTGGCTGTAGACCCGCCCGCCGGCCCCACTCGACACCATCAGGGAGACACCGTGTTCACCGGAACCGCCGAAGAGCTCCGCGCCCGCCAGGCGCAGGCCCGCGAGCTCGCGGAGCAGGCCGCCGCGCTGCTGGACCAGATCGACGCGCTGGGCCTGGGCGCGGGCGGCGGGCAGCTGCACACCCCCGGCGGCGTCATCCGTATCCGGCCCGGCCAGGGCTGGACCGTCGCCGACCGCTGACCGAGCCACCCGAGGAAGGAGACCGCGGTGAGCACCGATCCCGCGCACCACGACGACCACCAGGAGCAGCTCCTGGTCCCGCTCGCCGCCGAGGACGTCGCCGCGCTCGGCAGCGACAGCGAGCAGCTGGCCGCGCTGTTCGCCGCCGCGCTGCACGGCCTGGCGCTGCTGCGTACGGGCCGGGCGAGCGCCGCGGAGCTCGCGGCCGCCATCGAGGGCACCACGGGGCTGCTGGAGCGCCTGGAGGCCGTACGGGACGCCTCGCTGCGTCAGCCCGCCGCCAAGGACGTCTCGCACGCCGACCTGGCGAAGGCGATGCACCTGGAGAGCCGCGCGACCGCGCAGTCTCGCCGTCGCACCCTGCTGAAGAAGCCGGTGAGCGACCTGGAGCGGTGGGCCACCGGCACCACCGACTGACCGGATGCAGCGGGGTCGTGCAGCAGCCGAACGCGCGTTTGCTGCACGGCCCCGCTGCCCTGGGCAGCACGGCCTGCTACCCGAGCAGCAGCCGTGCGGCGCCCGGGGCCGGCCCTCGAATGTCATCGCTCTCCGGCAGTCCGAACCACCAGCAGCAGCACCTCGTGCAGCAGACACAGCAGCGCCCCGGACCCAAGCGGATCCGGGGCGCTGCTGCAGTGTTCAGGCTTCGACGTACGCGACGATCGTGATCTGTCGAAGGGCCGTGACGTAGTAGATGACGCGGACCCCGTCGACGTCGTCGACGTAGTCGCGCAGCAGGGTGTCGGGCACCGGAGTGCCCAGCTCGGGGTTGACACTGATCGCGACGATCGCGCGGTCCAGGCGGTGCGTCTCGCTCGCCGTGAGCTTCGCCAGCTGGCTCAGCGCGGGCTCCACCAGGACGACCTGGGAGCGGCGCGGGGCGTGGTCAGGCGACACGGGGCTGCTCACCGGCCAGGCGGTCCAGGTGGGCGTCGCGGGCTTCCTCCCACAGCACGCCCGTCTCCGGGGACGGGTAGCCGTTGGCGGCGATGTCCTCCAGCACCGAGGCGAGGACGTCGACTCGCGCGCGCTGGTCGGCCGCGTACGCGCGGGCGGAAGCGGCGGCGTGCTCATCGAGGGGCTGGCGGTCGGGCACGAGGGCCGGCTGCTCGCTCATCCGGGGGCTCCTGGCTGTCATCTGGCGTGTGTCACCACGGTAGCGCCGGGGCGGGGCGCGGGAGCCGGGTACGGACGAACCGGCCCATTGGTCAGTGCCCGTGCTCCCCGTTGCCAGTGCCCAGTCCGGGGTCGTCAGACATGGCACGCAGAATCGCGGCAGTCTGGGCATCGGTAAGCGCGGCACCGGTGGCCCGGCGGCGCGCGTCATCGGCGAGGCCGAGTTCGGCTTCGAACGCGAGCATCGCAGCGGGTGTATCGGTGGCGGGCGTGCCGTCGGATTTGTGGCCGAGGCAGATGAGCGGCTCCGGCAGGTCACCACAGCGAGAGCAGCGCAGATCGTCGGGGATGTTCTCGGACATCGCGTCTCCTTGGCCTGCGGTGCTCAACCTTCGCTGACACTAACTCGCACTAGTCAGGCTTCGTTGGCAAACAGATTGTGATCACCCGCCGGAGGGGTGTCACGCTGTCGCGCCTGTCACGCGGAAACGGCCCGGAGAGGGGGTTCCGGGCCGTTTCCGCGACCGAATGCCCGAATTGATCGGATTTCGCGTGGGTGCTGTCACACGGCATCCCGGCGACGTGACAGGCCGCGTGACAGGGGGGCGTGACACCTCCATGTGACGCTCGGTGAGCGTGACACGGGGTTGATCAGGTCTGGAGCGGGGGCCAGACGTGCGGGCCGGAGCACTGCCCGCAGGCGGCGCAGCCGGCGCACTCCATGCAGAACTGGCGCGGAATGCGCGGGCACCCGCAGATCGGGTTGTAGTCGGGGTCGTCGTCGCCGGGGTAGAGGCTCTCGCCGAACGGCGGCTCGGTCCAGGCGATGACAGAGCCGTCGGCGAGCAGGTCCTCGTAGTGGTGCCCGATCTCGCTGTGCTCGCTCCAGGTGGCCACCACCACCTCGTCCGCCGCGCTCACGCCGTCCCGCCCTTCACCGCGGCCGCGGTCTCCAGCCACGCGGCGAGTGCGTTCGTGGCGTCCGGGTCGGCCTGGGCGAGGCGGCCGACGAACTCGAGGTCGCCGTCGACCGGGGAGCCCGTGCGGGCGAGAGCGGCGAGCAGCGCGGCGCGGGCGCGCACTGGCACGGGCAGCGAGCCGACGGCGGCGGCGCGGGCGGCCGGGTCGGCGTAGTGCCCGGACTGGTCGGCGAGGGCGCGGGCGAGCCAGGCGTCGACCTTCGCGGTGCGGTAGTCGCGGTTCTCGTCCAGGAGCTCGCGGGCGGCTTCGTCCCCGGCCCGGCTCGGCACGCTGCGGTCGAGTCGGCCGGCCCCGCCGAGCCGGGCGAGTTCTTCGGCGCGGTCGGCTACCCGCTGCTGCTCCTGGCGGCGCTGCTGCTCGGCTTCCTCGCGGCGCCGGTCTTCGGCGAGCTCCTCCTGGACGACGACGTCGGCGTCCGGGTCGTACGGGCCGCCGGTCGCGGCGAGCAGCTGCACGACGCGCTGCCACTCCGCGAGCTCCGCAGCACGGCGGCCGCCGTCGTCGGCCGCCGCTTCGTCGCGGCGGGCCAGGTGCGCGTCGAGTTCGGCTCCTTCGAGGGCCTTCGCCGCCTCGCTGTGCGTCATGCCCCGCGCGCGGCGCCGTACCGAGGACCGGCCGACCTTCGCGTAGTCGATCGGCGTGCGCGGGGCGCCGGCGCGGCTGCGGGCCTCGGGGACACGGCGCGGCCGCCACCCGTCGGACGTGTTCATCAGGACTCGCTTTCAGCTCGGATACGGAAATGAGGGCCTGCCCGGGAATGCGTTCGGGCGGGCCGGTCACACAGGTCTACAGCACGCACGAATTACGCGCTGCTAAAACTTGATGTTCAACCACTCCACGTCCGCGAATTTCACCTCCAGGCCCGCGCGACCGCCACCGCCTTGACGGAAATAGGCGTCCGCGATGGCCTCCGCGACCGCGTCATGCAGATCGCTCTCCGTCGCACCGTCCTCCTGTGCGGCGATGATGGCGGCCGCGTGGGAGGGGGTGACGGCGACCGTGATGTCCCTTACCCGGCCCGCGTCCGAGGTGCCCTCCGGGCCGAGGCCGAAGTACGCCCGGCAGGAGATGACCAGCCCGCCCGAGGACGCCGCGCGCTGCCTGGCCTGTGCCCTGACCTGCGGTTGCCACTCCGACTCGGTCTCCTGCACCAGCGCCTCCTGGAGGCGTTTGTTCGGCTTGGTGGAGGCGCCCGAGAGGTAGCGCTGCACCGTCTTGCGGGAGACGCCCAGGCGCTCCGCCAGGCTCTTGGTGGAGCCCTTCTCCCGCTTGCGAAGGAATTTCATCTGGGCTCGCGCGGATTTCGGCGCGGGCCGGGTGAACAGGGCGCGCTCCGCACGGGCGAAGCCCTCCATGATCTTGGCGCGGGTCCGAGCCGCGCGTAGTACGTCGTCAGCAGTCATACGAGCACTTCAGCGGAGCGGACCTGTGGACAGAGGCCGCCGTCGGCGGGGCGCGCGTGCGGCTGATCTCCACCCCTGCGGGTGACGCGCCCTGGTGGGTGCCGACGTCGGGCCGCTACGTTCCCCTGGACTTGATGATCGAGGGGGAGGGCCAAGGGATGAGCGAGCGCGGCGCGTTACGGGGGCTGCGGGTCTTGATGTGGGTGGTGATCGCGATCGAGGTGCCGGTGTACCTGGTGTGGCTGGTCCAGGTCGGCTACCTGACCGGGCAGGAGCTGCCCCGCGGCGACGTCGCGCGGTGGGCGCCGCCGGTGCTGCTGCCGCCGGCGGCCGTGCTGTTCTGTGTGATGGCGGGCTGGACGTGGTGGCTGAGCGTGGTGGCCGGCACCCGTTCTTCGCTGCGGGAGCGGTGGATCGTCGCGTCGCTGGTGTTCGTCGCCGCCTTCTCGGTGTTCTGCGGGGTGGCCTCGGTCGATGACCCGTCGGTGTCGGTGGGTCTGCTGAGCGCCGTCGTGACCGGGCTCGGCATGACGGGGCTGTTCTTCATCCCGGCCGCCGCCTCCCGCGAGCTGCCCGACGTCATCCGGCGGCGCTCCCGTCGTACGGCGGGAGCGCCCGGCGAGGCGGACCCGGGCCCCCAGTAGGTCCGCCGTCGGATTGCCCGGGGCGCCGCGCGGCGGGCATGCTGCGCGTTCTGCGAGGAGAAGGGGAGAGCGTGTCCGAAGACGACGACGCAACGGCGGCGGAAACGTCGCTCAGGAGGGCCGTGGAGCAGCTGTGCGGCGACGGGTCGGGCGACGGCAGCGAGGCCGCCCAGGAGGCCGTCCAGGCGCTTGCCGACGGCTCTGGGAAGGCGTGGACGCCCGAGCAGGAGACGCAGATCAGGGCCATGGTGGAGCAGATCCGCAAGCTGCGGGATCTGAACCGGCCGGGCGGGGGCTGGTGGCGGCGGCGCCGGGAGTGGAGGGCCCGGGAGCGGCTGGTCGACATGATGATGGCCAGCGGCCCGGAGCTCCTGAACGAGGCGGAACTGCGGCACTGGAAGAGCCAGGCGATGGTTGAGCTGCTGCTGAAGTTCATGGACACCGCGATGAAGAAGGACGACACGGTGGAGACGCTCGCCCGGATCGAGGCACTGAACGCCGTGACGTACGAGGACTACCAGCAGGCCAGGAAGAAGCTCGCCGAAGAGAAGGCCGCCGCCGGCTGACCCGGCGGCGGCACATGGGAGGGACCCCGAACCGGCGCGCGGTTCGGGGTCCCTGCCGTGGGCGGGTGATCACAGCTCGATGTCGAGCCGCTCCACGTCGGTGAACTCCACGCCCAGGCCGTGCGCCCGGCTGTTGTTCGCCCGGAAGTACATCCGGGCCAGACCGTCGGCCGCGATCTGCCGGAGCTGGTCCTCGGTCTTGCCCTGCTCCCGTGCGGTGAACAGCTTGTCGGCGTACTCGGGCGGCAGGGCCTGGGTGATGTCCCGGATGCGGGCGTCGTCGGTCGTTCCACCAGCGGCCTCGAAGCCGAAGCGGGCCCGGGTGGAGACGACCAGCCCGCCCGTGGACGCCGCCTGCTTCCGCGCCTTCGCGCGGATCTGCGGCTGCCACCGCTTCTTCACCTCGCGCTCCAGGCGGCCGCGCAGGTCCTGGCGGGGCCGCTTGAGCTTGCCCGAGACGTACCGCTCCACGGTGCGCTGGGAGATCCCGAGCGCCTGGGCGGCGGCCTTGGTGCCCTTGAGCTGCTTGACCAGGTACTTCATCTGCGCCTGGGCGCTCTGCGGGATGCGGCGGGTGAACGCCCCCTCCAGCGCGCGGTCCAGGCTGTCCCCGAGCGAGTCCACCACGGCCTACTCCCCTTCTCCGGCGCTCTGATCGGTCTTGATGAGGTTGGAGATGTTGAAGACGCCGCCACGCTCCTCGAACTGGGCTTCCGCCCACAGCACGGTCTGCGTCCCCTGGTGCTTGACCATCCCGGGCGAGACCCCAAGCCGGAACGTGCCCGGCGCCGGCTTGCCCTCGGGCGTGTGCGGCAGGACGTCCAGCGGGGACGGGCCGGGCGAGGGGTAGACGATCGCGTCGGTGCCGATCGCGACCGGGTAGAGGTCGGCGGCGGCCGCCGTCTTCATCAGCTTGCGGTGCAGGCCGGTGCGCTGGTTCGCGAGCACGGCGGCCCGGATGTCGGGGCGCCACGTCCACCGGTCCAGTGCCGGGTAGGGCTCGTAGTACGGCACCTGGCCCCGGGAGCGCTGGCGCAGCTTGCCGATCGCGCCCTTCGCGGTCGCCTTGATCGCGGTCTCCAGCAGCGCCATCGTCGGGTCGACCTGCTTACGCCGCGCCATCGCCTCGAGGAACTCCTGGCCCTGGAGGTCGGTGGTGACGCCCATGTCGGCCATCGTCTCCACATACGCGTCGCGCAGCCGCTTGTACCAGGAGTCGAGGTAGCGGCCGGTCTGGGTGCGCACGTACGCCTCGATCGGCGCGACGTCGAAGCCGAGCTCCACCGCGTACTGCACGGTGGGCGTGGCGTACCAGGCCGGGCCCTCGGGGTGGTCGCCCTTCGGCGTGAACGGGCTCGGGAGCCGGGAGCTGTCGACCGTACGGCCGTTGACCCGGACGCGGGACAGGTCGACGTGGGAGAGGTCGACCAGCCACGAGCCGGGCAGCGCCGGGTCGAACTTCGGATTGCCGGTCAGGTGGGTCGGCCCGTTCAGCCCGACCGTGAGCCCGTTCGCGGCCGCGGCGAACGACATGTTGATGTCGACGACGACCAGGTACGGGTTGGCGCACTCCTCATCGGTCAGCGGCCGGCACCAGTCGTAGGGCTCCTCCATCAGCATCTCTGCCGGAGTACGGATGTGGTGGCGGGCGAACCCCGCGTCCTTCAGGATCGGGTGCTCGTCCGGGACCTCGCACGGCACGACGTCGTATTTGGCGGTGATCGCGTCATCGTTGAACGCGGGCTTGAACTCCCCGGTGGCCTCGTCCTTCTGCGCGCGGGTGGGCGGGCGCAGCGCGGTCATCAGCTCCAGGCCGGTCGTCGCGGTGCTGCCGCGCGGCGTCGTCACCCGGGCCGCGTACAGGCCGAGGTAGCGGGCGAGGTCGGCCGGGTGCATCGTCGGCAGCTGCGGGTCGTCCTTCTTGTCCCACTCGCGGGCGTCCAGCGCGTTCCAGGGCAGGATGCACAGCTGGACGCAGCGCCGCTTGGAGCCCTCGGGCTCGCGGAACACGCGGGCCCAGGGGCCGAATCCGCGCTGGGTGAGCTGGAGTCCGGCCCGCTCGATCTGCTTGACCACCTTGTGGCCGGCCGCCAGCCGGCCCGCGCGCCGCTCCCCCTCCGACAGGGCGGCGGGCAGGCCGTAGCGCTCCAGCGCGGACGTGGTGAGGACGAGGATCGGGTCGGCGTCGAGGCCGTTGCGGTGCAGCCGGGCCTGCCCGAGGCGGGCCTCGGTCAGCGTCCAGTCGACCAACGCCGGGATGCTCTTGGCGGGCACGTCCAGGACCAGGCCGCCGACGCAGTACGCCGACACCTGACCGTCCTCGCAGTCGATGACCGCGAGCGGACCGTTCTCGAAGCGCGGGTCGTCGTCGGCCGCCGACGCCGTGGTCTGCTTCGCCACCGCCTTCTTCGCACCCGGGCGCCGCGACGTCCTGGTGGTGCGCGCCGGTCGCGGCGCGGCCGGCGGAGCAGCGGCGGCAGGGGCGGGGATGGCCTGGGTGTCGGTTGTAGTCAGGGCCGCAGCCTCAGGCGCCTGGCCTGTGGACTGGGGCGGTGCTTCCGCCGGGGCGGGTGCAGCGGTGAATGTGGCCGGCACCGCGGCGTCAGGGGCGGGCGTGGCCGCCTCGGCCGGGGTGGCGGGGTAGAGCTCCGCGAGCTTGTCCAGCAGCCGGGCGTAGGCGTCGCGCTCGGGCGGGCGGGGCTCGGTCTTGCCGGACTCCCAGCCGGACACCGTGGCCCGGCGCACCTTCAGCGCGGTGGCCACTTCGTCGATCGTCAGGCCGTGCGCGGCACGCAGTCGCTTGCGCTCCGCCGGCGGCGGCAGCGCGGCGCGGGACGCGACCAGTGCGTCGACCGCGTCGAACAACTCGGACATGAAAGCACCTCCTGGCCGACACTATACCCCATGAACCGTACAGATTAAGCACTTTCCCCGTACGAACGCCGTACGAATTGCGTGCAGAGGTCGGGAGAGTGGTCCTGGCCAGGGAAGGGCTGGAAACCGTCGCGTCACCCCAGTTCGCGATGGGGAGATATGAGCGGTCACATGCTCGGAGTAATCAGGGGGTCACGTGGGGTGGAAAGACGCGGTCAGCGACGCCATGAAGGAACTGGAGGCGATACGACAGCAACTCGATCGTCTCGATCGTCTCGAGGACCCGACGGTCGGGCTGACAGCACTGCACGGTGACGTCACGCAGAGCCGCCTGAAGATCCTGGAACAACTCCAGGCGGGCGTCACCGGATTGCGTGAGGAGAACCGGGAGGTCCGCCGCCGGCAGGACCGGATGATCAGCGACCTGAACGAGACGCGGGGTGAGCTCCGGCAGCTCCTGGACCTTGTCGACGTTCTGCGCCCCTTGGCGCCGCCCGGGTGGCCAGGCGACACGTCCGGCGAGGGCACGCAAACCCCTCGCGAGGAGGCTGTGCAGCCGCCCGAACCCGAGGCCGGCTACGGCTCGTCCGCCGGCGCCGAAGGCCATCCGCCCGTCTCAACCAACACCGACTCCCAGGGGGGAACCATGGAGAACACCGGGCACCGGCCGCAGCCCGAGACCGGCGAGGACCAGGACCTCGCACTGAAGCGCGCCATCGAGGCCGCCTACCAGGGGGCCGGCACCTCCGCTGGTAGGCCTTCTGCTGCCGCGCCGCAGCCATCCGCCGGCGCGGAGGATCCGCAGGTCGCCCATGGCGTCCTGCTGCTGAAGGCCGCTGGCGTGGCCTCCGCCGAACTGATCGCGCACCGCGACACCTGGGAGTGGCTCGCCGCACTGGCCGTCGACCACAGCCACTTCCGTACCCCGCCCTCGGTCGAGGACATCAAGGAGGGCCGCGTCCAGACCGTCCTGTCCGGACGCTCCCTCATCGCCCTGCTCATCGAGCTGTGGAACACGCGCTCCACCGCCACACCGCTGCAGGGCGACTTCGCACTGGCCATGACCACCTACAACCGCATCGCGGCCAAACTCACCGACGTCACCGGACAAGGCGAGACCATCCGCATCGTCCTGGACGACGGTCTCCCCCACGAGGCCGGCGACTGACCGGCAACGGACGACGGCCGCCCGGATCGATCCGGGCGGCCGCCTCGGTGACGCCTCGAGCTCTTCACTCCTCACGCGGTCCTGCCCAGCGGCGCCGGCTGCGATGCCGCGGCCGCGCGCTCCGCACGGGCACGGCGCAGGGCGGCAGCGTGGGAGAGGTCGGCCTGGCGGCGGCGCTCGATACGGGCCTGCTCGATCGGGGCCGGCTGGTCGTCGGCCACCTGCTCCGGCTCGGGGAACGCCCGTAGGCTGAGCGCCCGCATCGCGGCGGTCTGCCGCTCCACCGCCTCCGCGATCGACGGATCGACGCGGCTCGGAGGCACGACGGCCTGGTGCGCGGCGAGCGCCTGGTGGAAGCCTGGAGAGGCCATGTCGCGGGTCTTCACCAGCGCCTCGGGCGGGGCCGCCGCTGTCGGAGCGGTGACCACCTGGCGCGGTGTCGGCGCCGCGCTGCCCACGGCCAGGACACGGACAGTGCGGACCACCTGAGTGCCGACCGCGTCGTTCGCTGCGGCGACGATCCGGGAGCTGATCAGGCGCAGCTGCGTGGCGTACGCGGCCGAGTCCGGGCGCAGGTCCAGCTGTCCCGTCTCCGCGTGGAACGCGACTGCCTCCACGTGCGCGGCCAGCTTCGGCGAGAGCGCGGCCGCGATGTCCGACCACTGGTTCAGGACGCTTCCGCCGGCGGCCGGGACGTCCCAGGCCCGGTCGGCCATCAGGTTCTGGAGCACGGAGGCGAACCCGGTCGGCTCCCGGCCGTCACGCCCCACCTTCCCCCGGAGGGGGCGCTTCGCCCTGTGGTGGCTTGCCTCGCCGCGGGCCTTGGCGGCCTCGCGCGCCTGGTACAGCGCGACCCGGGCCAGGTCGACGCCCGACAGCTCCGGCGCCGACTGCTCGCTGGTGGTGGTGTTCAGGGTCTCGGTCATCAGGGCCTCCTACCGGCGTCCGACGGTCATCAGCGAGCTGCTGCTCGCCAGCTTGCGAGCGCGCTGCACCAGGTCGGCGCCGAAGACGTACTCAGCGGCGGCCGGGCCGAGGGCGTCGTAGGTGGTCATGACGAGCGTGGTGTCGCCGGCCATGAACTCGCCCCATCCCGTCGCCCGCATGTCCGCCACGTCCTGCGGGCTCAGGTCCTCGACACCGCCCAGCTCGGGCAGCGACTCGCCCTGGCCGGACAGCTGCGTCTGCGGAGCGAACGCCTCAGCGACCATGCGGCGGACCGCCATGCTGCGCGGGGCCTGCCAGGCGCCCTCCCACTCCTGGTGGCGGGCCTTCTCCGCGCGGCGGGACTCGCGGTATGCCTGGACGGCACGCTCCCGACCCTCCTCGGTCGGCCACAGCGCCACCGCTCCCTTCAGCCGCCCGGCGAGGAACCCAGACGGCCGGTGGACGATGCCCGGGGCGTCGCCGCAGTCCAGGAGTGCAATCACCTGGTCGGCAGTCCAGCCCGCGTCCGCAACGTCCTTGAGGATCCAGGCGATCCGGGGCACCGCAGCGCGGCCCATCCACGGCACCCGGCGGATCAGCTCCGAGGCCAGCTGGAATCGACGCCCGACGCTGTTGAGCTTCCGGCGGCCGCGCTTGACCTTCTTCGGGCTGTGAGACTTGCTCTGCCCGCTTGCGAGCTTGCTCTCAGAGGGGAGCGAAGTAGTACCCGCAGAAGAAGCACTGCGGGTACTACCCCCCATTGGGGTGCAACGGGCCTCATCCGAAACAGCCGTCACACCACCCTGGTCAGCACCCCTCCGGGCACCCTTCGCCGGGGCCTTCGAGGACGACTTCGCCCGCCGCTTGCGGACCTTGCGGGCCGCCTTCTTCGCCAGTGCAGCCATCAGCTCCCGGCCGGCCTCCGCGATCCCGGACACCGCTCGCGTGTACGCAGGAGCGTCCTCATCCCGCTGCACCGTACGGATCCCCAGCGCGACATCGAACTCCGGCGGGATCATCCGCGCGAACTCGCTGGCCTGCGCCGACTCCCCGCGGACCCGGGTGCCCTTGACGATGTAGGCGAGCAGTCCCGTCTCCCGCAGGATCTGCAGGTGGTTCTGCACCGACCGCTCCGCCAGCCCGGTCCGCCGCACCAAGTACCCGATCCCCGGACGGCACGGCGACAACTGCGCGAGCTCCTGGGCGATGCGCACGGTCGTCGGCCCGAAGCTGCGCGGCCCGTGCGACCGGTGCCGCCGCGGCCGGTACAGCCCGGACCCAGCGACCCAGTGGACCGCCTGCATCCACGAGTAGCCGTCCGACGCGATCCGGCCCGCCGACGTCGACAGCCACTGGGATGCCTCCGGCACGAACAGCTCGGGCAGCACGGAGACGTCGTCGTCGACCGACGGACGCGGGGAAGGGAGCAACACGGCGGCCAACGCCGCCACGCCGCTCATCGGCCCACCGTCCGGGCCGGGGTGGGAACTACCGCCTGCGTCGTCATCAGGCCGGTGTACACGCCAAAGCGGACACCTCCCTCAGTAGGCAGAACGCGTGCTTCGTGACCCATCTGCCGACCCTGCACCGGGCAGCCTGTGGACAGAGTCCGCGCCCCGAACACCCCCGGCGCTCCCACCAGGCGGGCAAGAATCTTGGAAGTCGTGCGGTCATGCGGGACGCCGCCCTCGACATCGTCGACGGAGTTGTCGATGACCTCCGAGAGTGGGTGCACGAGCCGGGCGGCCGGTGCCGTGACCGCGCCCGGCGATCGCGCTCCGAAAGCGGGGCTCTTGTAGCTTCCTACCGGAAAACCCGCTTCCTGTACGAAGCGGGAAAAGGCGGATGAACCGTACGCCGATCCCGTCACACGGGATGACCGCCGCGCCTGAACCGGGGTGAAACGGACAGGGTCGAGCTGACAGGGGGACACCACTTCGGGCATTATGAGAACGACCTGCCTTCCATATAGCTGGACCGGCCCGAGCCCCTCGGGGCTGGACGAGCCAGATGTGCGGATGTGTTGGGTCCGCCCCCTTCGTGAGAAGCGGGCGGACACCGATCGGGTGGGGGGAGTTTTCTCCTCCCCTCCCGGTCCTGCACCGCGAAGCCCCTGTGGTGGGGGCCCGCGGGTGAAGCAGACCGGTACGGATGTGGCTGTGGTGGCCGCACCGGCTTGGTGGTGGTGTGGCCCTGAGAGGGGCCTGGTGAAGATGAGCGGTCTGAGAAACCGCGGCTCGGGGACCGGTTGCAGCCGGAACCTGAGCACCCCCGACACGGGTTATACGCCCGGTCGGTAGACGGGCCGCGCGAGGCCAGCGGATTGGTAGTCCGCTTCTTGGCGCGCGCGGCCGATGGCCGTTAGGTCATCCCGATCCCCCTTCGGAGGACGGCGTCGCGCTGCCCGCATCCGCTTTCGCGGCCTCGGGAAAGCGCTCGGCGAGGCCCTTGAGGAGACGCAAGTAGTTCTCGCGGTGAGGGCGTCGGGGGCTGGTCTGGCCCAGCTCCCAGCGTGTGACTGCGACCCTCTTCACGCCCACTGCGTCCGCGACGTCCTGCTGAGTGAGGCCAGCCGCCAGGCGCAGCTTCGCGCGCACATGCGGAGGCGGCAGAACCTCGGGCAGGCCGTTCAGCAGGGCGTCCACCCGCTGCGAGCGGTCCGAGTCGGACATAGCCACGCCTTCCATGATCGTTGTAACCACGAAAGATACACGATGCGGCTGATCTTTGTCGCTGCTGAGTGACGTGCCGCCGGGGGAACACGAGATGTCCGTCGTCATGCCAGTTCCCCGAGGTGCGCGTTGACGGACTTCGCGGCCGCCGACAGCTCGGGCAGCTCCACCACCGTCACCCCAGCTTCCACCAGCTGCTCGTAGCCGACGCAGTTGTCGACGAACAGGCTCGGCTCACGCCAGGCGATGACGACGCGCGGGATGCCGGCCTCGAGGATCCGCTGCGCGCAAGGAGTACGGGAGGCACTGCGCTGGGAGCACGGCTCCAGCGTGCTGTAGATCGTCGCCCCCACGAGACGCGGGTCGCCCTGGGGGAGTTGAGCGAGGGCGACCTCCTCCGCGTGTTCACGGGGGCCGGTCGCGCGCGAGTAGCCAGACGCCAGCTCGGTGCCGTCCTCGCCGACGATGACCGCCCCGACTGAGTAGGCGCCGGCGGCCGGAGGGCACAGCGCGGCGAGGTCGATTGCACGCTGCATCCAGCGCAGGTCCTGGGCTCGGTCGGGTGCGTACATCAGGCGGTCCGCTCCTTCGGGGAGTAGCGGACGAGGACCACGTCGTCGATCGCGCGGACCTCCAGCACCTTCATCCGGGCCGTCGATCCGCCGGGGTAGTCGGCGGCGCCAAGGAAGCGCGCCGCCTCCGGCTGACCCACCAGCAGGGGCGCGATGGCGAGGTGCACTTCGTCGGCGAGGTCCGCGGCCATGAGCTGGGTGTGGATCGTGCCGCCACCCTCCACCATGAGCCGGCTGACGCCACGCCGCCCGAGCTCATCGAGGACCAGACCCCAGTCGAGGTCCGGGCCGACGCCGACGACGTCGGCAAGGTCACCGAGGGTGGCGCGCACCTTCTCCACCGCTTCATCCACGGTGACGACCAGCTTCTCGCCGCCGTGGTGCCAGAAATTGAGGTCGGCGGAGAGGTCCCCAGTCCGGGTGACCGTGACCTTGAGCGGGTAGGCCGGCTTGCCCTCGGTAACGCGCTGAGCCCGGCGTTCCTCGCTGTTGACCAGGAGGCGCGGGTTGTCCTTCCGCATGGTCGTCGCGCCGATCAGGATGGCGTCGGACTCCGCGCGGACCTGGTCGACACGGTCGAAGTCGGCCGCGTTGGATAGGCGCAGCCGCTCAGGGCTGGCGTCGTCCAGGTAGCCGTCGACCGACATAGCGGCGGAGAGGATGACGTACGGACGCGTGGTCATAGGTGGTGTGATCCGTTCTGCTCAGGATTCGTGGGCGAGCGTGCCGTCGAAGTGTGCGCGGAACTCCGCGACTTCAGGCTGGCGCTGCCAGGGCACCAGCGCTTTGTCGAGACGCGCGAGCTCCCGGACGATCCGGCCCGAACCCGTGTCGTTGGCGATGGTCAGGGCCTGGAGGCCGACCGCAGCGGCCTGGTCGGGCGCGCCGGCGCCGGCGTGGGCCACGGCGGCCCGAGCCATGTAGACGCCGCGGTCGCGGTGGTACCCGTCGGGCAGTGCCTTGATGGCGCTGGTGAAGACCTCGGCGGCCTCCGCGTGCTTGCCCAGCACCTCCAGGCCCTGCGCCCGGTGCACCTCCACGTACTGCTCGTTCAGCCACACGCCCCAGGGGGTCGTGTCGCTGGAGACGCGATCGAGAGCGTTGCGTACGTCGTCGATCGCGCGCTCACTGTCGGTCGACTCGCCGCGCAACGCGTGTCCGTACGACTCGTAGGTTCGGGCGACGGCGGCCAGCCGGCTGCGGGGCCGGGCCATGCGCTGCGCGGCTTCGGCGAGGTCGACGACGTCGACCAGGTCGCGCATCTCGCCGGCGAGCTGTGCCTTGCGGGCCATCACGTATGAGGTCAGGTCACCGTCCCCGACGGTGTGGCTCCACTGGAACGCTCGATCGAGCCAGAACTGCGCGCTGTCGAAGTCGCCCAGGTCCTGGTAGAGCCAGGAGGCGAATTCCGCGTACTGCGTCTGAAGTTCCATGAGGGCGTGGCGGTCCGTGCCCTTCGCATCCTGACGCAGCTGCTTGATGTCCTCGATGTGCTGGCGCGCGGCCGCGATTGCTCGGCTCGGGCCGAGGAGGTTGTCGCTGTCGATCAGCAGACGGCGCGCGCGCTGGAAGTATTCCACCGGCGTACCGCTGTAGGCGGAAGCCGATTGGGCAGGCCGTGTCAGCCCCGGCAGAGAGCTGGCGGCTGCCGGCGTCCCCCCGCCCAGCGCAGCAGCTGCACCGAGCCCCATCCCGCCACGCAGCATCGCGCGTCGATCCAGCGCCACGAAAACCACCGATCCATCCCGTAGACGAGCGGGGACAAAGATCCCCTCATCGTCCGACGTTGCCCGCTGGGATGCGGCCATGGCCAGGTCCACCGATGATTCGGACACATGGAGCCCTGAAACGGACACATGACCCTGCGGGGAATCATCCGTGCCGATGCGCTCCCACAGCTCAATCAGTAGGCCCTGAGCGTTGAGCACGCGGTCCAGCTGTTCGACCTCGGAGCGGTACTTCGGAGCTCGCTTCGCGTTCTCCCACTTCCACAGCTTGGAGTACGAGCAGAAGGTGGCTGCCGCAAGGCCGCGCAAGCTGAGGCCACGGCGCTCGCGGAGGTCTCGAACCGTGTAGCCGAAGCGGTCCAGGGGCGATACCTCCGGGGTCAGAACGTTCGGCTTCTGCCCCACGCTGATCCCCCTCCATGTCTCCTATCGGTGTGTCCAGCGGCTGGACACATGTCAGACCTAGAACCAGCTCCGTGGTCGGGCCTACAACTTTGCTAACGAGGTTGGACCGGCCAGGGAGGGACGAACATGCGCAACGGGACGCGAGGAAGGACGTCAGTCGCTTCGGCCCTTCTCGATTCGTTCGAGGCGTGCGGCGAGGTCGGCGACCTGCTCCTCAAGGGCCTTGAGAGCGCGGGCAGTCGAGTCCTCGCTGGATTCGGAGGCAGTCTCCGTGATGAAGGAGCCGCGCCCCTGGTGGGAGTAGATGAGCCCCGCCGTGCGCAGCTCCGTCAGGGCTCGCTGGACGGTGCCGGCTGCGACGCCGTACTCCTCTGCCAGCTCGCGTGTGCTCGGCAGTTTCGTCCCGGCGGTCCAGCGACCGGAGCGGATCTTGTCGCGGACATCCTGAACGATTCGCTGGTACGGCTGCACGGCCTCGTTGCTCATGAGCGACATCGTAGGTCGACCCCCTCGCCTTAGCTAGCTTCCATAGCTTCCTCAATCAAGCACTTGACACGCCCCCGACTGTATCAGCTAAGTTAGGTATGCCGACTAGGTGAGCGGGGCGGTAAAGGCCCCCACCTGCCACTTCCTGGGATCACGAAGAGCCCGAACTCGAAGGGAGCACCACCCCATGAACATCACCGGCCGCCCCACCGCCAGCCTCGCCACCGAGATCTTCGATGCTGAGACGCTCGCGCTCCTGGAGGCGATCGAGGTGGAGCTCCCGGACTTCGGCAACGTCGACCTGGACGTCGCCTTCGGTACGCCGCTGGAGATGTACGAGGCCGGCCCCCTCCCCCACGAGCGGCTGGACGGGCTGGACATCACCGCCGCGGTCGCCGCGATCGAGGCCCGCGAGAACCGCATGCTCGCCGCCCGCGACATCACCGCCACCGACCCGACTGCCACCGAGCTGGTGCGCGAGCGCCTGGTCGACGTGCTCCTCCCCTACGCCACGCAACTGTGCATCAGGCGGCCGGCCGCTGCGGCGGCTCTGCCACTCGCGGCCTGACCCTCCGCACAACCGCCGGGTCTTCGGACCCGGCTCCCCCACCCGGAACCGCCCCCGCGGCGGCGCCGGATGAGGGAGCCGGACCCTCGGTCCCCGATGTACCGCCCGGACCTGACCGCGAAAGCGGGAGGGAAAGGAAGCGGCCGCTGTTTGAGAACTCCATAGCGTGATCCACCACCGCAGTACCGGCCGTGACCGCACCGGCCGGGGTGAGTGGAAACCCGTCGTGCGGCGCCATTACCCCTGGTGGTGGCAGTCGGCACATGCGATGACCCGTCAGGCGCTCAGCTCCTGGGGGCGGCCCGGTGGAGTACCAACCGGGCGCTCATTACTGATGGAAAGCATGGAGGGCCGACAACCCACGACGTAAAGAACGACGCGACACGTTCCCAGACCTTCGGCACCTGGTCCCAGCCGAGGCGAGGAGCCGCGTCGGGACTGAGGGCACCTCGCCTCCCTCCAGCACGGCAAGGCGAGCAGCGCGGCGGCAGAGTCCGCGCCCCTGTTCTGCAGCCCCGCGCTGCCCAGTCGCCCGCCGCCCGGTCTTCGGGCCGGTCGGTGGGCGGTGGAGAGCGTGGTGGACACCCGCTCTACCAACCGCGACAGCCCCAGGGATCGGACCCCCGGGGCTGTCCAGGACCTGGATGGAGGCCCTGATGCTCGACAGCATCGCACGCCCGATCAGCAGCAACGACTCCGACCCGGACATGGACGAGGCCCTGCGCCGCGTACGCGGAGGGAAGTGACGGCGATGGACTGGCGCCACCAGGCAGCGTGCCGCGAAGAGGACCCGGAGCTGTTCTTCCCCATCGGCAACACCGGCCTGGCGCTCCTCCAGATCGAGGAGGCCAAGGCCGTCTGCCGCCGCCGCTGCCCGGTCATGGAGCAGTGCCTCCAGTGGGCGCTGGAGGCCGGCCAGAACGAGGGCGTCTGGGGCGGCCTGTCCGAGGACGAGCGCCGCTCCCTGAAGCGCCGCGCCGCTCGTAGCCGGTCCCGCTCCGCTGCCTGACCCCAACTCCCCCTGAAAGAGGTTGACATGCGGTTCATCTACCTGCTCGGCATGACCGGGCCGTTCCTCGTCATCGCCGTGGTGCTCCTGACCCGCTGACCCTGCTCTCCGCTTCCTGCGTTGCCCAGTCGCCTCCGGCCCCGCCCCGCGCGGTCCGGAGGCGGTGGAGAGCGACGGAAGCCCCCGCTTCCCCCGCTCGTCTCGGCCCTCGCGGCTGGAGAGCACCTGCCCCGACCCGCCCTCCTGGAGGACCTTGTGATCTCGCTTCCCCTGTTCCTGCTCGCCGGTGGCGCCACCTGGCTGTTCTGGCGCTCCGACATGCGATCTGGAGTCCTGATCGCCGCGCTGGTCTGCGGCTACGCCCTGGCGACGTCCCCGCTCGCCGGGGCCCTGAACAACATCGGCTCCGGCATCGCCACCGCGGTGCAGAACGCCGGTGACGACCAGGCGGCCAGCAGCCGGTGAACCTGCCGCTTGCCTGTGGCCCCGGCCCCGGTCGGGACCGCGGGGAGGTGACAGAGCCCCCGCCCGCACCACCCTCGCCCCTCTTCCCGGAAGGACCACCACGTTCATGAGTGACGGCGAAAAGGTCGGCTCGAACCTGGCCCAGCTCATCAAGCAGCTGGACGCCATCGAGTTCAGGACCGATCGCGACCTCTACAACTACGCCAAGATCCTGCGCGCCATCGGCTTCGAGCTGTACATGCGCGTGGGGATGGACGCCGACATGGTCAGCACGATCCTGTCCCAGTACAAGGGCAAGTGGTACACGTTCGGCGTCCAGAGCAAGATCCGCGCGAAGCTGGTCGGCGGCCACCTCCGGGCCGGCGCCGCCGCCGCGAAGGTGCTCGGACTGAGCGGCGTGAAGATGTACGCCAGCTTCGTCAAGCACTTCATCCGCCCCGAGCAGGAGGCCGAGGCCCAGGCCCGTAAGGGCAAGGGCAAGTCGAAGCCCGGGTTCTCCATCGGTGACAAGCCGTCCGATTCCGCCGGGAAGCCCGGCGAAGGTGGAAGGGCCGCCTGACCATGGCACGTCGCTTCTCGAAGTCGAAGACGATCGACACCCGCAGCGAGGAAGAGCAGCAGCAGGACCGCTCCCGGCGGATCCGCTTCATCGGGCCATGGGCGATCACCGCCCTGGGGCCTGTCCTGGTGCAGGGCGGCCACCTGGCCGTCGCCGGGAACCCGGCCGCGCTCGCCCTGGCCACCCTGGGCATCGCGGGCACCGGCGCCTCGCTCTGCAAGTTCCTCGGTCACCTGGATAGCAAGGCCAAGCGAGACAAGGACACCGTCCGGCTGCACCAGGTCAACACGATCGCGGTCACCGCGGCCGCGACGCTGGGCACCATCACCGGCGTCGACACCGCCGCGACCGCCGGCGCCTGGGCGATCGGCGGCATCGGCCTCTCCCTGGCGAACAACCTCTGGAGCGCCTTCCACGCGAAGAGCTCGCAGAAGGGCGCCAGCAAGTGGGAGAAGCTCGAGGCCGAGATCGGCCTGGCCAAGCACGAGCTGAAGGACGTTCAGTCCAACGGCAAGGGCACGGTCATCGCGCAGGTGGAGGCCAAGGACGGCGCGACTGCGGACGACCTGGTCCGCAGGATCCCCGCCATGGCGGCCGCCATGAAGATCGGCAAGGGCCGCATCACCCACACCGTGGACGATGACGACTCCTCCCTGATCACCATGCGCGTCCAGGTCGCCGACCTCCTCAAGGAGGGCTTCCCCTGGCGCGGCCCCTCCGCGTTCGGCGCGTCCATCGGCGACGTGCCGATCCGCACCGGACGCTACGAGGACGGCGAGGACGTCCTGCTGAACATCACCGGGATGCTCCGCGACCCGGGCCCGCTGTCCAACGGCAACGTCGAGCACGCCATCGCGATGGGCGTGAACGGCGCCGGAAAGACACAGGGCAACCAGCTCATCATCGTCGAGTGCGGCACCCGTACCGAGGTCTCGGTGATCGCAATCGACTGCTCGAAGTTCCAGCAGGACTTCGGGCACGTCCGGCACGGCATCGACTGGCCGATCGACAAGAAGGACGCCGCCCGGCGGTTCTTCAAGCTCCTGCCCAACGCGATCGAGAAGCGCACCGACTTCCTCGCCGCCAAGGGCATGAGCAAGTGGGAGCCCGGCTGCGGCCTCAACTTCCTCGTCATCGTCGGCGAGGAAGCCGCCGACTTCGCCGCCGACAACGAGCACTACCAGAAGATCCTGCGCACGGCCCGCGCCGCCGGCATCTGGATCCTGACCTCCATCCAGCGCGCCACGCACAACAACATGGACACCGACTCCCGCGCGAACAGCCCGGCCGGGCTGTGCTTCGGTCTCCGTGACGGCGCGGACGCCCAGTACTGCCTCCCCGACGAGGCGATCGAGGCCGGCGCCTGGCCGCAGTGGGGCAACCGCAAGCCGGGTTACCACTACGCGGCGGGCCTGGGCATCCCGGAGGACCGGTGGCACGTCACCGCCCGCACCGAGCTGGCCAGCAAGCGCGACCAGGCCGACGCCATCACGGCCGGGGCCGCGATCCGCACCCCGCTCGACGCGATCACGGCCGAGGCGTTCGGCGACCTGTACGCCAACCGCACCACGTACGACACCCCCCTGCTGCCCGAGGAGGAGGGAGAGGACAACACCGTGCAGCAGGCGGCCCCGCCCCCGGCCCC
>NZ_WMLF01000320.1 GCF_014156695.1 Streptomyces durbertensis
GTCGAAGAGGGTGACGCGGAGCACGACGTCGGGGGCGGTGACGGGGGCGAGGCGCCGGGCGAACGCGCGGACCCGGTCGGGGTCGAGGTCGGCGTCGAAGAGGGCGCGGCTGTCGTCGGTGAGGCGGCGGAGGTGCAGGGCGAGGCCGCGCACCCGGCCGTGGCGGACGCGCATGGTGGTGAAGTGCCCGTAGTTGGTGAGGGCGAGGGTCTGGAGTTCTCCGGTCGTGACCGGGTGTCCGTTCAGCTCCGCCATGCGGACAGGATGACACCCGCCCGGCGCCGCGTCGGGACCGGCGCCCGGCGGACGCCTGCGTCGCATGCGGCCGGGGCCGGGCGGGCGGTGAGCAGTACGCTCCCGCCCGGCCGGCCCCGGCGTGTTGTTTTCGACGGACCCGGAGGCCCGCCCGTCAGACGGCTGTCGGCTGCGGCTGGGCGGTCGCCGCGCCCTGGCCGCCGCCGGGGCCGGTGGACGGGGTGCCGCTGTTGCCGCCACCGCCGGGCCCGCCGTCGCCGTCGTCGCCCTTGCGGAAGTCGACGGCCTTCTGGGCGTCGAGGTACTGGGCGAGCTTCTCGCCTTCGACGTCGACGTTGGGCAGGATCCGGTCGAGCCAGCGCGGGAGCTTCCACGCCTTGTCGCCGAGGAGGGCGAGGACGGCGGGCACGATGGCCATGCGGACGATGAAGGCGTCGAAGAGGATGGCGACGGCGAGACCGAAGCCCATCATCTTGATCATGGTCTCGCCCGCGCCGATGAAGCCGGCGAAGACGCTGATCATGATGATCGCGGCGGCGGTCACCACGCGGGCGCCGAGCTTGAAGCCGGTGACGATGGCCTCGCTCGGGCTCTCGCCGTGGACGTACGCCTCCCTCATCCGGGTGACGAGGAAGACCTCGTAGTCCATCGCCAGACCGAAGATCACACCGATCATGAAGATCGGCATCATGCTCATGATCGGGCCGGTCTGTTCGACGCCGAGCAGGCCCGCGAGCCAGCCCCACTGGAAGACCGCGACAACCGCGCCGAGGGCGGCGAGCACGGACAGCAGGAAGCCGAGCGCGGCCTTGAGCGGCACGAGGACGGAGCGGAAGACCATCAGCAGCAGCAGGAAGGCCAGGCCGACGACCAGGGCGAGGTACGGCACGAGCGCGTCGTCCATGACCTGCGAGAAGTCGACGTTGATCGCGGTCAGGCCGGTGACGAGCACGGCGGTGCCGGTGTCGGCGCGGAACTCGCCGGCCTGGGCACGCAGGTCCTTCACCAGGTCCTGGGTCTCGACGCTGCTCGGTCGGGCCTCGGGGACGACGGTCATCAGGGCGGCGTCGCCGGCCTCGTTGGGGACGGCCGGGCCGACAAACGCGACGCCGTCCATCTCCCGGACCTTCTCGGCTATCCGCTCGCCGGCGCCCTGCGGGTCGTCGGAGTTCTTCTGGTCGAGGAGCATGACCAGCGGGCCGTTGAAGCCGGGGCCGAGGTGGAGCTTGGAGACGGGCAGGGCGACGGCGCCGAGCGCGAGGACGGCGGTGACGAGCACGACCACCGGGCGGCGCAGGGTGAAGCTGGCCCAGCGGGCGCCCAGCGGCGGCTTGGCGTCGGCGTCCGGAGCCGGCACGCCGGTCTCCGGGTTGGCCTGGCGGACCTTGCGGCCGAAGATGCGCTTGCCGACCATGCCGAGCGCGGCGGGCACGAGGGTGATGGCGACGAGGACGGCGATGACCACGGTGCCGGCCGCCGCGAAGCCCATCTTCGTCAGCACGGGGATGTTGACGACGGCGAGCCCGGAGAGCGCGATGACCACGGTGAGGCCGGCGAAGACGACGGCGGAGCCGGCGGTGCCGACGGCGCGGCCGGCGGCCTCCTCGCGGTCGCGGCCCTCCATCAGTTCCGCGCGGTAGCGGGAGGCGATGAAGAGCGCGTAGTCGATGCCGACGGCGAGGCCGATCATCATGGCGAGCGTGATCGTGTTGGCGGAGAGGCCGAGGACCGGGCCGAGGCCGACGATCGAGGAGATGCCGACGGAGACGCCGATGAGGGCGGTGATCAGCGGCAGTCCGGCGGCGACGAGCGAGCCGAACGTCACGATGAGCACAAAGGCGGCGACGCCGATGCCGATGATCTCGCCGTTGCCCATGTCGGGTTCGACGAAGAGCGCCTCGCCGCCCATCTCGACGGTCAGGCCCGCGTCGCGGCCGAGTTCGGCCGCGGCCTTGAGCTGGTCGCGGGTCTTGTCGGTGATCTCCATGGCGTTGACGCCGTAGGTGATCTGGGCGTAGGCGATCGTGCCGTCCTGGCTGATCTGCTGCTCGTTGTCGAAGGGGCTGACGGCTGCCTTGGCCTGGCCGCCCCCGGCCTTCTCGACGACCTTCTCGACGGTCTCGCGGTGCTTGGTGGCGGTGATCTTGTCACCGTTGGGGGCGCGGAAGACGATCTTCGCCTCGGCGCCGTCCGCCGACACGCCGGGGAAGCGTTCCTCCATCAGGTCGGCGGCCCGCTGGGCCTCGGTACCGGGGAGGCTGAAGTCGTCGTCTGGCGGGTCGCCGGCCGTCGACGCGGCAACGCTCGCCGCGGCCAGCAGTGCCACCCACAACAGGGCGACGATGCGGCGCCGCCGGAAGGCGAGTCTGCCGAGCTTGTACAGGAACGTGGCCACGGGTTTCTCCGGTGTCGGTCCAGCTTCGGGCGTGCGGTGCGTGTGCGAGCCATCAAAAGTGGCAGCTCATGACAGAAGACGTCACGAGAGGTGGACCGGGTGACAGCATTCCGCGAATGAGGCGCAGATCACACAAGTGGACGGAACCTGACATTCCAAAAAACCCTCCGCCCCGGATCCGCGCCAGGACGCGGCCGAACGCGGCACTGGTGTTCGCCACCCGTCCCGGCGTCGGCACGATTTGCCCGGCGGGCCGCGCGGCCGAACCATGGGTGGGGTGAGTGACGGCGCTTACCTACGGTTCCCGCACCTCCACGGCGAGCACGTGTGCTTCGTGGCGGAGGACGACCTGTGGCTCGCCCCGCTGGCCGCCGAGGACGCCGCGCCCGGCCGCGCGTGGCGCCTGACCGCGGACCGCACGCGGCTCGGCCCGCCCCGCTTCTCCCCCGACGGGCGGGAGATCGCCTTCACCAGCTGGCGCAGCCTCGACCCGGAGATCCACACCGTGCCGGTCGCCGGCGGCCCCGCGCGGCGGCTGACGTACTGGGGGGCGCCGGAGAACCGGGTGTGCGGCTGGACGCCCGAGGGGGACGTGCTCGCCGTCTCCTCCCACGGCCAGCCGTTCTCCCACTACACCTGGGGCTACCGGCTGCCGACGGACGGCTCGCCCGGCGGCCGGCTGCCGTGGGGGCCGTGCTCGCACCTCGCGGTCGCCGACGTGGACGGTGAGCGCAGGACGCTGCTGCTGACCGGCACGCCCCCGCACGAGCCGGCGAGTTGGAAGCGGTACCGGGGCGGGGCGACGGGCCGGATGTGGCTGCACGGCGAGCGGCTGCTGGCGGACCTGGCGGGCCACCTGGACTGCCCGATGTTCGTCCGCGACGCCGACGGCGGCGTCCGGATCGCGTTCCTCTCCGACCACGAGGGCGTCGGCAACCTGTACTCCTGCCGCCCCGACGGCACCGGGCTGCGCCGGCACACCGACCACGCCGACTTCTACGCCCGGCACGCCGCCAGCGACGGCCGGCGGGTCGTCTACCAGTGCGCGGGCGAGCTGTGGCTGGTGCCGGACCTGGCGGCGGACTCCCGGCCGCACCGGCTGGCCGTGTCGCTCGCCGGGCCGCGTCCGGGGCGGCGGCGCTACCAGCTCGCGGCGGCCCACCACGTCGACTCGCTGGCCGTGGACGCCACCGGCCGGGCGAGCGCGGTGTGCGTGCGCGGCAGCCTGCACTGGCTGACCCACCGGGACGGGCCGTCGCGCACGATCAGCGAGGAGCCCGGCGTGCGGGTGCGGCTGCCGGAGATGCTGGGCGACACGGGCCGCATCGCGTACGTCACCGACGCGGAGGGCGAGGACACGATCGAGATCGTCCAACTCCCGCGCGCCAGCGGGGGCCAGGAGCGGCGTCGGCTGGCGACCGGGCGGCTGGGCCGGGTGCACGAACTGGCCTCGTCCCCGGACGGCGGGACGCTGGCCGTCGCCTCCCACGACGGGCGGCTGCTGCTGGTGCGCACCGACGCGGACGAGCCGCCGACGCTGCCCCCTGCGCCGGACGAGCCGCCGTCGTCCCCGGTGGCGGACGAGCAGGCCGCGTCGACGGACGAGCAGGCCGCGTCGGCCGGCGACGCCTCGCCGACCGACGACGGCGGTACAGGTGAAGCGCTGGTGACCGAGCTGATCAGGTCCGTGAACGGCCCGGTGCGAGACCTGGCCTTCTCTCCCGATTCGGCCTGGCTCGCCTGGGCGCATCCGGGCATCGGCCGCTCACTGCGCCAGATCAAGATCGCGAAGCTCGCCGAGGGGACGGTGCTGGACGTGACCGGCGGCCGCTTCGAGGACGAGCAGCCGGTCTTCACCAGCGACGGCCGCTACCTCGCGTTCCTGTCCTGGCGCGGCTTCGACCCGGTGTACGACGTGCACACCGGCGACCTCTCCTTCCCGCTGGGCTGCCGGCCGTACCTGGTGCCGCTGAACTCCGCGACGAACTCGCCGTTCGCACTGTCGCCCGAGGGCCGCCCGGCGGCCGGCGGGCTCGACCCGGACGACACCGGCGCGGAGGACGGTTCGGTCTCGGTGGAGGCGGAGGGCCTGGAGAGCAGGGTGACGCCGTTCCCGGTGACGGCCTCGAAGTACTCGGCGCTGCATCCGGTGGCGGGTGGCGGGCTGATCTGGCTGAGGTATCCGATCTCCGGGGCGCTGGGCGAGACGTTCGCGAACCCGGCGGACACCTCGGGACGTCCGACGCTGGAGCACTTCGACCTGGTGAAGGCCAAGCGGACCGAACTCACCGGCGAGGTCGACTGGTTCGCGGTGAGCGGCGACGGCAGCCGGCTGGTGGTGGCGGACGAGGACGAGCTGCGCGCGGTGCCGTCGGCCGAGGCCGCCGACCACGACACGACCGTCTACATCGACCTGCGGCGGGTGCTGCACACCGTGGACCCGGGCGCCGAGTGGCGGCAGGCGTTCGACGAGGCGGGTCGCATCACCCGGGCGTACTTCTGGGAACCGGGGATGTGCGGCATCGACTGGGACGGGGTGCTCGACCAGTACCGTCCGCTCGTCGAACGGGTCGCCAGCCCCGACGAGTTCGCCGACCTGCTGCGGGAGGTGCTGGGCGAACTCGGCACGTCGCACGCGTACGTGACACCGTCGCGGCGCAACGAGGGGCCGCCGCACTACCAGCGGCCCATCGGGCTGCTCGGCGCGAACTTCGCCAGGACGAAGCAGGGCGACTGGCAGGTGGCCCGCATCCTGCCGGGCGAGTCCTCGGACTCGCGGGCGCGTTCGCCGCTCGCCGGCACGGGCGTGCGGGAGGGTGCCGTGCTCACCCATGTGGACGGCCGACCGGTGGACCCGCTGGCCGGCCCCTACCCGCTGCTGGAGGCGGCGGGCGGCACGACGGTGGAGCTGACGTTCCGCAGCCCCGACGGGCGGGGCCCGGCGCGTCGGGTCGCGGTGATGCCGCTCGTGGACGACCGGCAGTTGCGCTACCAGGACTGGGTGGCCGGCCGTCGCGAGGTGGTGCGCCGCCTCAGTGACGGGCGCTGCGGCTATCTGCACATCCCCGACATGGGCGGCTCGGGCTGGGCGCAGTTCAACCGGGACCTGCGCATGGAGGTGTCCAGGGAGGCGCTGATCGTGGACGTGCGCGGCAACGCGGGCGGCAACATCAGCGAGTTGGTGGTGGAGAAGCTGACCCGGACGATCCTCGGTTGGGACCTCACCCGCAACGCCCAGCCGGTGTCGTACACGAGCAACGCGCCGCGCGGCCCGGTGGTCGCGGTCGCGGACGAGGCGACGTCCTCCGACGGGGACATGATCACGGCGGCGTTCCGGCTGCTCGGCATCGGCCCGGTGGTGGGCACCCGCACCTGGGGCGGCGTGGTGGGCATGACCGGGCGGCACCGGCTGGTCGACGGCACGGTCATCACCGTGCCGATGAACGCGGCCTGGTTCGACGCCTACGGATGGGACGTGGAGAACCACGGCGTCGACCCGGACATCGAGGCGCAACGGTCGCCGCTGGACTGGGCGGAGGGCCGCTACGTCGTCCTGAGTACGGCCGTGCGGACCGCGCTGGACCTGTTGGAGCGGCATCCCGCCCCCTCCCCGCCGGACTACTCGCGGGTACCCGACCGTCGCCGGCCCCCGCTGCCGCCGCGCGACGTGCGCGCGGATTGAACATGGCC
>NZ_WMLF01000321.1 GCF_014156695.1 Streptomyces durbertensis
GTCGGGGTCCGCCGGGCCGGGGCGGGACGGCACGGGTATGCCGCTGGACGGGCACGACGCGGCGGTGGACCGGGCGCTCGCCGCGCTCTACGGCGGCGGTGAGCGCGGCGCGGGCCTGGGTGGCAGCGCGCCTCGGGTGGCCCGGTGGCTGGGGGACGTGCGGAGCTACTTCCCGACGTCCGTGGTGCGGGTGATGCAGCGGGACGCCGTCGACCGGCTGGGGTTGGCGACGCTGCTCGCCGAACCGGAGATGCTGGAGGCCGTCGAGGCGGACGTGCACCTGGTCGGCACGCTCCTCACCCTCGGGAAGGCGATGCCCGAGTCCAGCCGGGAGAGCGCCCGGCGGGTGGTGCGGAAGGTCGTCGACGAGTTGGAGGAGCGGCTGGCCGCCCGTACGCGGGCGACGCTCACCGGCGCGCTGGACCGCTCGGCGCGTGCCGCCCGGCCCCGCCACCGGGACGTCGACTGGCACCGCACGATCCGCGCGAACCTCCGCCACTACCTGCCCGAGCACGGCACGGTCGTTCCCGAGCGGCTGGTGGGCTACGGCCGGGCCGCCCGCGCGGTGCCGAAGGAGGTCGTGCTGTGCGTCGACCAGTCGGGTTCGATGGCCGCGTCGGTGGTGTACGCGTCGGTGTTCGGCGCGGTGCTGGCCTCGATGCGCGCGATACGCACCCGGATGGTCGTCTTCGACACCAGCGTGGTCGATCTGACCGAGCGGCTGGAGGACCCGGTGGACGTGCTCTTCGGCACCCGGCTGGGCGGCGGCACCGACATCAACCGGGCGCTGGCGTACTGCCAGCGGCGGATCAGCCGGCCGTCGGAGACGGTGGTGGTGCTGATCAGCGATCTCTACGAGGGCGGCATCCGGGGTGAGATGGAGAAGCGGGTCGCGTCGATGCGCGCGTCGGGCGTGCGGTTCGTGACGCTGCTCGCGCTGTCCGACGAGGGCGCGCCGGCGTACGACCGGGAGCACGCGGCGGCGCTCGCCGAACTGGGCGCGCCGGCCTTCGCCTGCACACCGGACCACTTCCCGGAGGTGATGGCCGCGGCGCTGGAGAACCGCCCGCTGCCCGTACCGCCGGCCGACTGAGCTCCGGCGGCGACGCGCGGCGTACCGGGCGGTTGTGACGGGACTCACCGCGCCGGTGTGACGTGGATTTTATGCACCGCTCAGGGGCCGGGCTACCCTGCAAGGCGGACATGCCGCGTTTCCCGCCGACGCGGCCACGCGGCACGCCCACGCTCACAACGACCGCGACAACTGATTTAAGGGACGGACGCGCGTGGACCTGTTCGAGTACCAGGCGAGGGACCTCTTCGCCAAGCATGACGTACCGGTGCTGGCCGGTGAAGTCATCGACACGCCCGAGGCGGCGCGTGAGGTGACCGAGCGGCTCGGCGGTCGCGCGGTTGTCAAGGCGCAGGTGAAGACCGGCGGCCGCGGCAAGGCCGGCGGCGTGAAGCTGGCCTCCGACCCGGCTGACGCGGTCGAGAAGGCCGGCCAGATCCTGGGCATGGACATCAAGGGCCACACGGTCCACAAGGTGATGCTGGCCCAGACCGCGGACATCGTGGAGGAGTACTACGTCTCCTTCCTGCTGGACCGCACCAACCGCACCTTCCTGGCGATGGCGTCCGTGGAGGGTGGTGTCGACATCGAGGAGGTCGCCGCCACCAAGCCCGAGGCGCTCGCCAAGATCGCGGTGGACGCCATCGACGGCGTCTCCGAGGAGAAGGCCCGCGAGATCGTCGAGGCGGCGAAGTTCCCGGCCGAGGTCAAGGACCAGGTCGTCGCGGCGCTGCAGAAGCTGTGGGACGTCTTCATCAAGGAGGACGCCCTGCTCGTCGAGGTCAACCCGCTGGTGAAGACCGCCGACGGCACGATCATCGCCCTCGACGGCAAGGTCTCGCTGGACGCGAACGCCGAGTTCCGCCAGCCCGACCACGCCGCGCTGGAGGACAAGGCGGCGGCCAACCCGCTCGAGGCCGCGGCCAAGGCCAAGGGCCTGAACTACGTCAAGCTCGAGGGCCAGGTCGGCATCATCGGCAACGGCGCGGGCCTGGTCATGTCCACCCTGGACGTGGTCGCCTACGCCGGCGAGAAGCACTCCGGCGTCAAGCCGGCCAACTTCCTGGACATCGGCGGCGGCGCCTCGGCCGAGGTCATGGCCAACGGTCTGGAGATCATCCTCGGTGACCCCGAGGTCAAGTCCGTCTTCGTGAACGTCTTCGGCGGCATCACCGCCTGCGACGCCGTCGCCAACGGCATCGTCCAGGCGCTGGAGCTGCTCGAGAGCAAGGGCGAGCAGGTCACCAAGCCCCTGGTGGTCCGTCTGGACGGCAACAACGCGGAGCTGGGTCGCAAGATCCTCACCGACGCCAACCACCCGCTCGTGGAGCAGGTCGACACCATGGACGGTGCCGCCGACCGCGCCGCCGAGCTGGCCGCGAAGTAACCCAGACGACGACCTAGAGGACAGACGAGGAAACCGACACACCATGGCTATCTTCCTCACCAAGGAAAGCAAGGTCATCGTCCAGGGGATGACCGGCTCCGAGGGCCAGAAGCACACCCGGCGCATGCTGGCCTCCGGCACCAACATCGTGGGCGGTGTGAACCCCCGCAAGGCCGGTCAGAAGGTCGACTTCGACGGCACCGAGGTACCGGTGTTCGGCAGCGTCAAGGAGGCCATCGAGGCCACCGGCGCCGACGTCACCGTGATCTTCGTCCCGGAGAAGTTCACCAAGGACGCGGTCATCGAGGCGATCGACGCCGAGATCCCGCTCGCCGTGGTGATCACCGAGGGCATCGCGGTGCACGACACCGCCGCCTTCTGGTCCTACGCGGGCAAGAAGGGCAACAAGACCCGGATCATCGGCCCCAACTGCCCGGGTCTGATCACCCCCGGCCAGTCCAACGCGGGCATCATCCCGGCGGACATCACCAAGCCGGGCCGCATCGGCCTGGTCTCCAAGTCCGGCACGCTCACGTACCAGATGATGTACGAGCTGCGTGACATCGGCTTCTCCACCTGCGTCGGCATCGGCGGTGACCCGATCATCGGCACCACCCACATCGACGCGCTGAAGGCGTTCCAGGACGACCCCGAGACCGACCTGATCGTGATGATCGGCGAGATCGGCGGCGACGCCGAGGAGCGTGCGGCCGACTTCGTCAAGGCCAACGTGACCAAGCCGGTCGTCGGCTACGTCGCGGGCTTCACCGCGCCCGAGGGCAAGACCATGGGCCACGCCGGCGCCATCGTCTCCGGTTCGTCCGGCACCGCCCAGGCGAAGAAGGAGGCCCTGGAGGCCGCCGGTGTGAAGGTCGGCAAGACGCCGTCGGAGACGGCCCTGCTGGCCCGCGAGATCCTGAACGGCTGACCGCGCCTCGCGCGTCGGCCCGTCAGGGCTCCGACAGACGGCGGTGGCCCGCCTCCCTCCCGGTTCCGGCCGGAGGGGGCGGGCCACCGCCGTTTTCCGTGGCCCCGTCCGCTGGGCTCAGCGGACGAGCCGCTCCACCGTGCCGGCCAGGCCGGTCGGGACGATGTCGCCGGTCCGGTGGGTGGCGATCGTGAACGACGTGGTCAGCACCAGCGCGGTCGTCGCGACGCAGACCGCGAGCGTCCGCCCCAGCGTGGTGTGGTCGCTGCTGGTCCGCACGGCCCGGGACGGGCGCGGGGACACCTCGTGCGCCGCGGCCGCCCTCTCCAGCAGGTCGTGGACGACCGGCCCGCGTTCCGCCGGATCCCGCCCGCCGACGTCCGGGACGGCCTCGGCCAGCGCCTCCCTGGCGTGCAGCAGCCGGCCGGCCGTCGCCGGCGTGCTGGCCTCCGTCTCCGCGGCGATCTCCGCGAGGCCCAGCCCGAGGCCGTCGTGCAGCAGCAGCGCCCTGCGGTAGTCGCGGGGCAGCGCCCAGAACGCCTCCACGAACCCGCGCAGTTCCGCCGGCCCGGTGTACGGGTCGGGGGAGTGGTGCTTCGGCCACAGGCGCAGCCACGGCGTGAGCGCGTTCTCGTGGGCCTCGGCCCGCACCCAGCCGGCCGGATCCGGGTCCCTGGCGACCTCCGGCCAGCGCTCCCACGCGGTGTGGAACGCCCGCTCCACCGCCCAGCGCGCGACCGCGCCGTTGCCGGTGAGGAGGAACGCCTGCCGGACGAGCGGCCCGGCGTGCGCGGCGTGCAGCCGGTCGAAGGCGGCGGCCGCCGGGCAGCCGGCGGGCGGCGACTCGGACTCCGCGCTGCCGGACTCGGCCCTGTCCGGGGCGCCATCGGCGTCCGGGCGCTCGCCGGCTCCCTCGGCGGCGTCCGTCGCGTCGGTGGTGTCGGCGGCGCCGGCGGTGTCGGCGGCGTCAGGAGCGTCGGAGCCGTCCGGCTCGCCCGGGGCGTCGGTGTCGTCCGTCGCGGGGGGAGTACCGTCCACCAGGGCGGCGGCGTGCCGTTCGGCCTCGGCCTCGTCCCTGGCCCACACCGGCGACGGGCTGTTGAGAACGCCGCGTCGCGGTGGGCGCTCTGGCGATCCGTCACCCTTCGGGTGCTTTCTGCCCTTCGCGGCAGGCACGGCGTGTTCGGCGTGGTGTTCGACGCCGTCCGTGGGCCGTGCCGCGGCCTCGCGTGCCTTGTGCGCCTTGCCTTTCCCGGTGGGTTTCTTCGGACGTGCGGGCTTGTCCGCCACCGCGGCGCGTTCGTCCGTCCGCTCGTCGAACGTCATCTTCGCCCCTCGTGCTCGCCGGCGGTCCGGGCGGGTGCGGCTCGCTCCGGCGTCGGACGGCGCCGCACCGCAACCCGTGCGAATAGGTGCATAGATGAATATTCCGCGACACAGCGAGGTTTCGCTCGCTACGCGTGTGAAACGGGTGTTGTTGGCAGCATGTCCGTGTGAGCCAAATGACGCAGCGCGCCACGGGACGTGACGGTCCGGCGAGAATCGTGAACTGGCTGGCGGAGGGCGCGCTGGCGGCCTGCCTCGGCGTCGCCGCCGTGACGATGCTCGTCCTGGTGCTGTGGATCGCCAGCCCCCACCCGCACGGCGGGCCTGACGAGGCGTTGCGCATCGCCGCCGGCGTCTGGCTGCTCGCGCACGGGGTGGCGCTGGTCCGCGCCGAGACGCTGGGCGGCGGCACGGCGCCGATGGGCGTCACACCGATACTGCTGACCGCACTGCCGCTGTTCCTGCTCTACCGGGTCGCGCGGGCCGCCGAGGGACGTGCCTGGCGGGTCGTGCTGTGGCTGGGCGCGGGCTATCTGCTGGTCGCCGTGGGGGCGGCGCTGTTCACCGTCGGCGGCCCGCTGCGGGTGGCGCCGCTCAGCGCGACGCTGGTCATGCCGGCGGTGACCGCCGCGACCGTGGGCGCGGGCGTGTGGGCCGCGCGCGGCCGCCCACGCCCGGCGGACGGCACGCTGCGGCTACCGGCCGCCCTGCCCGAGCGGCGGCTGTTCACCGCCGTGCGCGCCGGGCTGGCCGCCGCCGGCGGACTGTGCGCGGTCGGCGCCCTGCTCGTCGCCGGGTCGCTGGTGTGGCACTGGCACGTCGCCGCCGAGGACTACACGCAGCTCACCGCCGCCTGGTCGGGGCGGATGGCGGTCCTGGCGCTCTGCCTGGCCCTGGCGCCCAACGCGGCGGTCTGGGGCGCCGCCTACGGGCTCGGCCCGGGCTTCACCCTCGGCGCCGGCAGCGCCGTCGGGCCGCTCGCCGCCGCCGGCCTGCCGCAGCTGCCGCACTTCCCGCTGCTGGCGGCCGTGCCGGCAGAAGGCCACGGCAGCCCGTACACCTGGGGGTTCGCGGCCGCCGTGCCGCTCGCCGGCGGTCTGGTCGCCGGCAGGTTCGCCGCCCGCGCGGCGGTGCCGGTACTCGGCGACCCGCACGGTTCCGAGTCCGCCGCCCAGACCAGCGGCACCTCGGCGCTCGCCGGCTGCTGCTGCGGTCTTGCCATGGCGCTGCTGGCGGCGTTCGCCAGCGGGCCGCTCGGCACGGGCGCGCTCGCCGAGTTCGGGCCGAACTGGTGGCTGACCGGCGCGGCGGCGGCCTGCTGGACGGCCGCCGTCGCGGTGCCGAGCGCGTTGCTGGCACGCTGGTGGCGGCTGCGGGAACCGCACCCGCTGCTCGCCGTCACGATCGGCGCGCGACGGGCCCGCGCGGGTGCCGCCGCGCGTCTCGTCTCGGGCCGGCGGAAGCTCACCGCCGCGCGCCGCCGCGTCCTCGGCGGCGGCGGCCGCCGCCGGGCGGGTAGCGCGGCGCCGGCCGACGACTGGCACTCCACGGGGACCCGCCACAACCGCTGGGCGGCGCTGAAGAAGGCCTCCGGCGGACTTGTCCCCGCCCTCGACGGCGAGGAC
>NZ_WMLF01000322.1 GCF_014156695.1 Streptomyces durbertensis
GTACAGCACCACGTGGTGCGGCTACTGCCGCCGGCTGAAGAGCCAGCTGGAGCGCGAGGGCATCTCCTACAAGGAGATCAACATCGAGCAGGACCCGGAGTCGGCGGCCTTCGTCGAGAAGGTGAACAACGGCAACCAGACGGTTCCGACGGTTCTGGTCGCCCCCGCGGGCGGCGGCGAGGACGTCGTGATGACCAACCCCAGCCTGGCCCAGGTGAAGCAGGCCCTGGCGGCCTGAGCCCGAGCCCTCTCGCGGGGGCGCGCACACGCCGGCCCCGCGTCCCGAGGCCGTCCGGCGGATTCCCCGTCGACGGCCTCGGAGTTGTTCCCGCCCGGCCCCGAAGTCGTGCCTGCCCGGCCTCCGAGCAGGGCCTAGCCCTCCGTGGGCAGTCGGCCGGGGAGCGGCTTGCCGTACCACGTCTCGACGAGGCGGGCGGCGATGGAGATGCCCGAGGGCTTGCGCACCTCGCCGCTCTCGATGGCCTCCCGCAGCTCGTCCCGGGAGAACCAGCGGGCCTCCTCGATCTCCTCGCCGTCGACGCGCAGCTCGTCGCTGCGCGCGTGCGCGAGGAAGCCGAACATCAGACTGGACGGGAACGGCCACGGCTGGCTGCCGACGTACCGCACCTCGTCCACCTCGACGCCGACCTCCTCCTGCACCTCGCGGACCACCGCGCGCTCGATCGACTCCCCCGGTTCCACAAAGCCGGCGAGGGTGGAGAAGCGGCCTTCCGGCCAGTGCACCTGGCGGCCGAGCAGCGCGCGGTCCCGGTCGTCGGTGACAAGCATGATGACGGCCGGGTCGGTGCGCGGGTAGTGCTCGGCGCCGCAGGCCGGGCAGCGGCGGATGTGGCCGGCCGCCGCGATGACGGTGCGTTCGCCGCAGCGTGAGCAGAACCGGTGCATGCGCTGCCAGTTCTCCAGGGCGACGGCGTGCACGAGCAGTTCGCAGTCGCGTGGGCCGAGCAGCGCGCCGGCCTCCCGCAGACCGGCGGGCCGGGCGACGTCGTCCATCCGGCCGGGCAGGCTGTCCTTCTGCAGCGCGAAGTAGCGCACGCCGTCGGCGTCGGTACCCAGGAAGTACCGGTGGGCCTCGGTGAACGGCGCCTCGAACGACGGCATGGTGACAAGCTCGGTGCCGCCGTCGTCGGTGTCGACGACCAGCGCCTGGCCTCCGGAGACGACAAAGCAGCGCGTCGTGGGGTGGCTCCACGCGGCGGCGAGCCAGGCCTCGTCCATGCGGTGGTGTGCTCCGCGGTCGATGCCGCTGGGTGCCGTCAGCGGGATCGGGGCGCCGGCCGGTCCGGAGGCGCCCCCGGGCGTGGGCTGCGGGAGGTCGGTGCTGGAGGTCACTGCGCTCTGGGCTCCTCGTTGACTCGTCGGCCGTCGGGTGCTGTGCGCGGACGCGGCGGACGTCCGCGGCAGGGCTGGTGCCTAGTGCCGGTCCGGGCGCCAGGAGGCGGCCAGGTCCTCCCAGAAGTGCGCGGCGGTCTCCGCGCCCTTCAGCAGCAGGTCCGGTTCGACCTTCTCGTTGGGCGCGTGCCAGCCGTCCGACGGGATGGAGACACCGAGGAAGAGCACGGGCACGTCCAGGATGTCCTGGAGGTCGGCGGCCGGCCCCGAGCCGCCTTCCCTGGTGTAGCGGACGGGCTGTGCGAAGGCCCGTTCCATGGCCCTGGTCAGGGACCGCAGGGCCGGGTGGTCGAGCGGGGTCAGGCAGGGCCGGGTGGCTCCCCAGAAGGTCAGCTCGTGCCGCACTCCGGCGGGTACGCGTGCCGCCACCCACTCCCGTACCGCCTGCTGGACCTTCTCCGCGTCCTGCCCGGCGACCAGCCGGAAGGACAGCTTCAGCGTCGCCGACGAGGGCACGATCGTCTTGCCGCCGGGGCCCTGGTAGCCGCCGCCGATGCCGTTGACCTCGGCGGTGGGCCGGGCCCAGATCCGTTCGAGGGTGGAGTAGCCGTCCTCGCCGCGGGTGCCGTGGCTGTGCGCGGTGCGCAGCCAGTCGTCCTCGTCGAACGGCAGCTCGGCGAAGAGCTCCCGCTCACGCGGCGTGAGTTCGACGACGCCGTCGTAGAAGCCGGGCACGGTGACGCGGCGGCGGTCGTCGTGCAGCGCGGCGGCGATCTCGGCCGCGACCTGCGCCGGGTTGGGCACCGCGCCGCCGAACGAGCCGGAGTGGATGTCCTGGTCCGGGCCGTGGAGATCGATCTGGCAGTCGGTGAGGCCGCGCATCCCGGTGCAGACCGTCGGGGTGTCCCGGGACCACATGCCGGTGTCCGACACCAGGACGGCGTCGCAGGCCAACTGCTCGGCGCGGGCGGCGACCAGGGCGGGGAAGTGCGGTGAGCCGGACTCCTCCTCGCCCTCGACGAGCAGTTTGAGACCGACGGCCGGGGCGCGGCGGCCGGTGGCGGCGAGGTGCGCGCGCACTCCGAGGGTGTGGAACCACACCTGGCCCTTGTCGTCGGCGGCGCCCCTGGCGTAGAGGCGGCCGTCGCGTTCGGTGGGTTCGAACGGCTCGCTGTGCCAGCCGTCGGCGCGCTCGGCCGGCTGCACGTCGTGGTGGCCGTAGACGAGCACGGTCGGTGCGTCGGGGTCCTCGGCCGGCCAGTGCGCGTAGACCGCCGGCAGGCCTTCGGTCTCCCAGACCTCGACGGTGGGGAAGCCGGTGCGCCGCAGTGCTTCGGCCAGCCACCGGGCGCTGCGGCGGACGTCGGCGGCGCGCTCCGGGTCGGCGGAGACCGAGGGGATGCGCAGCCACTCCCGCAGTTCGTCGAGGAACGGCTTCCGCCCGTCGGTCACGAAGTCACGGACGGCGTTGTCCGGGGTGTCGCTCATGCCCTGAGCCTATCCGGCCAGGTGACGTCGGATCGGGGCCGCCCGTCGCGGACGGTCCGGCGGGCGGACCGCCCCTCGCCGCCGTCCGCGCCTCGGTGGACGGCGGTTCCGGGGCGGGTGCCTCCGGGGAGCCGGTGAGCAGCAGCCGTTCCAGTCCCTCGCGGTCGGGCAGATCTGTGGGCCGGATCACTTCCCCGGTCCTCACGTGCACAAACGCGGCCCGTACCGCCGTCAGCGGCAGCCCGTGCTGCTCGGCCCAGGCGAGCCGGTAGACCGCCAGTTGCAGCGGGTCGGCGGTGCGTCTGCGGCCGGTCTTCCAGTCGACGATCTCAAAGCCGTCGCCGTCCCGGTACACGGCGTCGATCCGCCCCCTGATCACGCGGTCCGCGAGTACCAGCTGGAAGGGCGCCTCGACGCGGTGCGGGGTGCGGCTCGCGTACGGGGTGCGGGTGAACGCCTCCTTCAGCGCGGCCAGGTCGCGTTCGTCGGCGATCTCCGCGGGCAGCGCACCGGTCTCCGCGTCGGCGCCGCCGGGCAGTTCGTCGGGGCCGAGCAACGGCAGCGGCAGCGCCTCGTGGCGCGACTCGATCCACGCGTGGAAGCGGGTGCCGCGCCGGGCCGCCGCCGGCTGCGGCGGGCTGGGCATGGGCCGCACGAGGTCGGCGGCGAACCGCTCGGGGTCGGCCTGCAACCGCATCAGCTGCGAGGCCGTCAGGGACTGCGGCAGCGGCACGTCCCGCTCCTTCCGCCTGGCCTGCCGCAGCTCCCGGGTGAGGGAGGTGAGGTCCCGGTCCCAGGAGGCGACCAGTCGGCGCTCCTCCGGCGTGAGTCCGCTCGCCGGCTCCTGTCCCGGCTCCGGAGGCGTCCCCGCACCGCCGTCTGAAGGCGTCTCCGCGCCCCCGTCCGACGGCCGCCCGGCGTCGTCCACCGACCGCTGGTGCGGCAGCCCGGCACCGGCGGGGTTGTCGCCGCCCGGCTCCGGGCGGCCGGTGGGGCGGTGCCGGCGGAGCCTGGCCAGGACGGCCTCGGCGGCGGCCCGGCGGCGTTCCAGCGCGGCCTGGTCCAGCGGCAGCGGCCAGGTCTGCTCGGTGGCGGGCTCGGCCAGCGCCGGGTTCTGCTCCCCCTCCGCCGGCGGCTCGGCCCAGTGCTCGACCTCGCCGTTCGCGGGGTCGGCCTCGACGTGGTCGCGGACGGCGGTGAGGAACGCGGAGGGGCCGCGCGGCTTCTTCTGCTCCGGGCCCCACCAGTGGCCGGAGGCCAGCAGCAGCGAACGCGGCCGGGTCAGCGCGACGTAGCCCAGCCGGAGCTCCTCGGTCGCCTGGTGGGCGGCGAGCGCGGTGTCGTACTCCTTGCGGTCCCGGGCCGTCCAGCCGGTCAGCTCGGGCAGGGTGGCGGCGTCGCCGCGCAGCGGGTGCGGCAGTACACCGGCGCCGGCCAGCCAGGAGGTCTGGCCGCGGGTGCTGGGGAACTGGCCGCGCACCAGCCCCGGGACGGCGACGACGTCCCACTCCAGGCCCTTGGACTTGTGCGCGGTGAGCACCTTGACGGTGTTGTCGCCGCCGGGCAGCGAGCCGTCCAGTCCCCGGTCGTACTGTTCGGCGGCGCGCAGGAAGGCGAGGAACGCCTGCAGGGTGGTCTCGCCGTCCAGCGAGGCGAAGCCGGCGGCGACGTCGAGGAAGCGGCCCAGGGTCTCCCGGCGGCGGGCGGCGAGCGCCTGCGGCGAGGCGGCGAGCTCCACCTCCAGGCCGGTGACGGTCAGCACCCGGTGCAGCACGTCCATCAGCGGGTCGGCGAGCGAGCGGCGCAGGTCGCGCAGTTCGGCGGCGAAGTGGGCGAAGCGGACCCGGGCGGCGGCGGAGAACGGCAGATCGTCCTGGTGGCCGCCGGAGTCGAGGAAGGTGTCGAGGGCGTCGGCGAGGGAGACGATCTCGGTGGGGTCGGTGCCTTCGACGGCGGCCGCCAGCCGCCGTGCCGGGTCCTGTTCGGCGCCGCCCCGCGGCGGTACGAGCAGTCGGGCGCGGCGGCCGAGCATGGCCAGGTCGCGGGGCCCGACGCGCCAGCGCGGACCGCTCAGCAGCCGGACGAGGGCGGCGTTGGCGGTGGGGTCCTGCAGCACCTCGCACATCGCGACCAGGTCGGCGACCTCCGGCAGGTGCAGCAGACCGGAGAGACCGACGACCTCGACGGGTACGTCACGTGCGGTGAGGGCGGCCTGGATACGCGGGAAGTCGACGGCGGCCCGGCAGAGCACGGCGATGTCGCCGGGGGCGGTGCCGGTGCGGATGAGGTGGGCCAGGGAGTCGGCCAGCCACTCCAGTTCCTCGGCGTGGGTGGGCAGCAGCGCGCAGCGCACGCGTCCGTCGGTCTCGGCGCCCGGTGCGGGGCGCAGCGCCGCCACACCCTCGTGCCGCTCGCGCAGCGGGGCGGCGAGGGTGTTGGCGAGGGCGAGCAGCCGGCCGCCGCTGCGCCGGTTCTCGCCGAGGGAGTGGCGTGCGGCCCGGCTCCCGTCGGCGGCGGGGAAGTGCCGGGGGAAGTCGTCGAGGTTGGCGACGGACGCGCCGCGCCAGCCGTAGATCGCCTGGCAGGGGTCGCCGACGGCGGTGACGGGGTGCCCGCCGTGCCCGAACAGCCCGGCGAGCAGCACCCGCTGGGCGACGGAGGTGTCCTGGTACTCGTCCAGCAGGACCACCCGGTACTCGGCCCTCAGCTGCCGGCCGACCTCCGGCACGTCCCTGGCGAGACGGGCGGCGACCGCGATCTGGTCGCCGAAGTCCAGGAGTTCACGGCGGGCCTTGCGGGCCCGGTACTCCTCGACGAGGCCGAGCAGTTCCAGCCGGGCCCGCGCGGTGCGCGGCACCTGCCGCAGCGCCTCGTTGGTGAGCTTGACGCCGCCGCCCTCCAGCTCGGCCAGCAGCGCCTGGTCGTGGGCGCGCAGCCGGTCCGGCTCGACGAGGTGCTCGGCCAGCTCCGAGTCGAGCGACAGCAGCTCGGTGACCAGCGAGGACACCGACTTGGTGAGGGCGTGGAAGGGCCCGGGGGCGGACCGCAGCACGGCGGCGGCCAGTTGGAAGCGGGTGGCGTCCGCCAGCAGCCGGGCCGTCGGCTCGACGCCGAGCCGCAGCCCGTGGTCCTTCAGCAGCCGGCCGGCGAAGGCGTGGTAGGTGGAGATGGCGGGTTCGCCGGGCACGTCCTCCGCGTCCCCGCCTGCGGGCCGGTCCAGGACTCCGGTCTCCGCCAGCGCCCTGCGGACCCGTTCGGCCAGCTCGCCGGCGGCCTTGTTGGTGAAGGTGAGACCGAGCACACCCTCCGGGGCGACCTGCCCGGTGCCGACGAGCCACACCACCCGGGCCGCCATGACCGTCGTCTTCCCGGAGCCCGCGCCGGCGACGATGACCTGGGGGGCCAGCGGCGCGGTGGCACAGCGCAGCTGCTCGGCGGTGAACGGGATGCCGAGCAGTTCGCTCAGCTCCGCGGGGCGGGTGAGCCGGGGC
>NZ_WMLF01000323.1 GCF_014156695.1 Streptomyces durbertensis
GGGGGGAGTCTGCCGGGCAGTGCGCGGGCGACCTCCAGCGCACTCCGCAGCAAGGAGGGGTCGTCGGAGTCGGGCAGCGCCCGCACGGCGTACCCTTCGCCGCCGTTCTGCCACACCGTCACGGCGGTGACGCCGGATTCGACGTCGCTGCGCCGTTCGACGGCACCGCCACGGCAGACGACCTCTTCGGTGTTCCGATGAGCGGTCCACACCTCGCAGTCGACCGCCTGCCTCGTGGCCTCGGCGATCAGTGCCCGGATGCCGTCACTCACTCTGTTCCTCCTACGAGCAGGGATCCGACCCGCACCGTGGGTCCGATGACGCCGACGGGCACCCACTGTCCGAACTTGCCGCACTTGGCTGCCCCGACGGTCACGTCGTCCGCTACCGCGTCGACGCCCCGCAGTACGTCCGTTCCGAGGCCGGCGATGGTCGTCTCCCGGATGGGGTGAGTGATCCTGCCCTTCTCGATCAGCCATCCGTTGGTCACGCGGAACGTGAACTCGCCGGTGGCCTCCACGACTTCACCACCCCCCACATGCTCGGCGTAGATCCCGAAGGGGGTGTCTGCGATGATCTCGTCGACGCTGGACATCCCCGCCGCGAGGCACGTGTTGGTCATCCGGGGCAGGGGCGGCTGCTGCACGGTGCCGCACCTCCCGTTCCCGCTGGGCTCCGTACCGAGTCTGGCGGCCGAGTCCTGGTCGGTCAGGTAGGCCCCGAGCCGACCCTGCTCGATGACCGTCGTGGACCGGGCCGTCGTCCCTTCGTCGTCGCAGCCGTAGGAACCGACTGCCCCCGATACGGTCGAGTCGTCTCGCACCTCGACCAGCGGAGAGGCGATCCGCTCCCCGAGCCGTCCGGCGTAGACGGACCCGCGCGCGACCTCGTCCCCCTCCAGCGGATGGCAGCACGCCTCGTGCAAGAGCACCATCCCCCGGCCGCCCGCTACGACCACGGGCATCCGGCCCACCGGGGCAGGCCGGGCGTCTAGGCCGGCGACTGCCCTGCGGGCGACCTCCGCGCCCGAGCCGGCCGCGTCGATCTCGTCGAGCCGCCCGCTGACGCCGGGGGTGTAGAAGCCGGTGGACACCCGGTCGCCGCGGCGCGCGACGACCCGTACGGAGAGATAGCTGAGGAGTCGGTGCTCGGTACGCAGCCGCTGTACGTTCTCTCCGCTCGCCAGGGCCATCTGCTGCTCGCTCAGCTCAAAGTCGATCACGACCTGAGCAATGCTCGGATCGCAGGAGCGAGCGGCTTCCTCCAACTCGCGCAGGGAAGCCATGACCGCCCCGACCTCCAGCCAGGACGGAGGTGCCCCTGCGGTTCCGCGCGGGCGGTACCCACTGGCGTTCCCGAAGCCTTCGAACCGTGCCGCCCAGGGGGTCAGGCCCGGTACTGCTCGGTGGATCAGACCGTGCTCGCCCAGGTAACGGGCGGATGTCGCCTCTCCCTGCTGGAGGCTGAGATCGCTGACCGAGCCCTCAGCGAAGCGTCCGCTCACGCGGTGCCAGGACTGGACGGCGCCGGAGGAAGGTCGCACACCCCGCGGAGCTCTTCGGCGCATCTCCTCAGCGAGTTCACCCGCCGTGATCCGCAACGAACCGAGGTTCTCAACCGGGTACGTCACACTGCCTCCTCGATCGACGGGACCGTCCGGATGTGGAACGCGAGGGCAGCGATGGCAGCTCGCGCCGAGCCAACTGCTTCCTCGGTGCTTGCTCCGGCTGAGCGGGCGTAGGCAAGGCGTTCGTCGGACGACTCCACCCCAGTGCACATCGTCCCCGGCTCGGCCTGTACGACGACCTCTTCGACCCCGGCGGTGCGGCGCGCCTCGTCCGCGCCCTCCACAGAGGTCAGCACCCCGACAGCTGACACTGCCGCGAACCATATCGCCGCGGTGACCGGTGTCCGTCCGTCAGCCAGTTCCTTGCGGAGGCCGGGGAGCACGCGTTCACCGGCGGCCTGTCTGGCTACCAAGCCCCCTAGGTCCACGCCGGTGGCGGACCGTACGAGCGCTGGTATCTCGTCGCCGCCCATGCGCAGGTGGGTCTCAATCACACGCGGGCCAGCGTCGGTGAGGACGATCTCGGTGTGCGTGGCTCCGAAGGTGATCCCGAGCCCGTCGAGCACGCGCGTGACGTAGCTGCGAACCTCGTCCTCCGTAGCCGGTGGGAGCGGCGCGGGTACGACGTGTCCGAGCTCGACAAAGCTGACGGGATCGGAGTACTTGCGGGTGATCGCCACGCACACGTGCTCGCCGTCCTCGGAGAATGCCTCGACGCTCAGCTGCGGCCCCTCGTGGAAGCGTTCGGCGACGACCCCAGTGCCGGAGAGGCCGTAGAAGTCTCCGCCGGCCCTCGTGAGAGCGGCGGTCAGCTCGTGTTCCTCCGCCGAACGCAGCACAGCGACACCGACGCTGGCCGAGCCGTGCGTGGGCTTCACCACGCACGGCACACCATGCTCGTGGACGAACCCGCGCAGTGCCTCCAGGTCTGTGACCGTGGCCGAGGGCGTGAGATCCGTGCCGGTCTCCCGCAGTCGCGCCCGCATGGCTGCCTTGTCGTGGACGAGCGCCACGGTCCGGGGGCTGTGCGTGTGCAACCCGAGTGCACGTCCGATCTCAGCGCACCGGTCCTGGTCGCGCTCGCCAAATGTGGCGATGCGGGTGAAAGGGTCCACGGCGTGTACAGCGGCGGCGATGGCCACCCATTCCCTGTCGGGTGCGTTGTGGCGGACCGCGAGGACACGGCTGTGCGCTTCGCGTTCCTGCAAGCGGGAGAGATAGTCCAGGCGACAGATCACCGTCGTGCGGTTTCCGGGTGCCGCAGCGCGCACGCGTCCCGGCAGGTCCCGCCCACTTCCGACGACCAGTACGTGCTCGCTCATGTCGCCCTCCCGGCCTCGCACCAGCCGTCCTTGGGAGCGTCCTGGCGGGGACGTACGTCGAAGCGGATGCGGGCGGATACCGCGTCGAGCAGTGCTGTGGTGTCGGCGCGGTCTCGCCCGGTCACAACGACGTATCCGGCGCGCTCGTGGGAGTTCGAGACAATGCCCGTCTCTTTGCCCGGCGCTGTGGCGATGTGGACCTTCACCACGTCGGCCGGCTCTTCCGCCTCCTGGGTTCCTCTCACCGAAAGCACCTTCCCTGGTGGACAATTGAGGAATCGGATGGCCGCATGCCGGTGCGGCTCGCGGTGGGGCACGTTCGCGGAACCGGACAGGACCGTGAGGAGGTCGGCGAGGAGGGAACCTCCGTGCGCGAGGTCGATGAGTTCGTGTATGCAGTCCCCCGGCACGCGGCCCGCGCACTCGACGAGGACGGGCTGTCGTCCGCTACCCCGCAGGATCCACTCGGCGTGCAGGAATCCTGTCCGGAAGCCGGTGGCGGCCACCAGCCGTTCCATGGCCGACGTGACCCGCTCGGACACTCCGGGCGGCAGGATCGCCGGGACGTGATGGCCCATCTCGACGGGGTGCCGACCCGGGCGAACGTTCTTGGCGGTCACATTGCGGAACAGCACCTGGCCTTCGAAGACCACGCACTCGACGCTGATCTCGGGGCCGTCGACGCGTTCCTCCACGAGAAAGGACGCCGGTAGCGGTCGTCTGGCTCGCAGCCGGGGCTCGTCGGCCTCGACCGTGTGCCGCCATGCCTCGTCGAGGTCATCCGTGGCGTCGAGGAGCTGCACGCCCAAACTGCCCTGGCGGTTGGCGGGTTTGAGGACACATCCATGGCCCTCCTGATCCCGGAAGGAGCGCACATCTGCTGCGCAGGTGGCCCTCCGCCACCGCGGCTGCGGCACTCCGGCCCGCTCGCCAGCCTCTCGCAAAAGGGCCTTGTCCCGCAGGACGCGAGCGGCAGTCACCCCCGCACCAGGCAGACCCCAATGGTCGGCTAGGGCCGCGGCAGCGGAGACGCCGTATTCGACACCGGGCAGGACGGCACGGACGTTCCTCGGCCGTGGCACCGCGGCGAGCACGGCGGACAGATCGTCCTCTTCATGGATGGGTGCCGTGAGGACGCCAGCCACGCAGGGGTGGGCCGTGGCCCGTCGGCCGAGGTCGCGAGCCGCGACGACGTCCGGCTCCTCGACGACGAGGAGCGAGCGGGGTGGCAGGCAGCGGTCCAGGTCGGGCAGGAGGGCCGCGCCGAACCCGGCCATGACATGGGTGACGGTCTCCGGGGCCCCGTCGTGGCAGCGGCTCATCCGGTGTGTGCCTCCGTGGCGGCGGGCTCGGTGCGCACACGGACTTCCTCCGCGGCGGCCCGGGCGCGTTCCACCGCGGAGTCGGAGTTCTCACCAGTGGCGATGACGTAGCCGACCCGATCCGCGCTGGAGCGCACCGGTTGGACCACGCTCCCGGGTTCGGCGTTGACGACCACCTCGTGTACTCCTTCGGCCTTCTCGGCCTGCTCTCTTCCCACGACCTCCACCACGCGGCCGGGCTCGGCCCGCACGAACCAGATCGCGGCTGCTCTGGTCGGGGCAGGTGGCTCGGGCAGCGGGTCGATACCGAGTGGCAGCGTGAAGCCGAGCCGTTCCAGATCTGTTCCGTAGGACAGCCGTACCAGTTCGTAGATGCGGTCCCCGCCCATGCGGTTGTGGGACTCGATACTCACCGGGCCCGTGTCGGTAAGCATCACTTCAGTATGGGCGCAGCCCTCGACGAGCCCGGCTGCGTCCAGCAGGCCCATGACGAGCTTCTCGACGGCGGGCCGGTGCTCAGGGCCGATGCGGGCGGGTATGACGTGACCGCACTCCACGAAGGTCTCGTCGATGAACTTCTCCGTGAGGGCGAGAACACAGTGGCGTCCATGCTGGGACACGGTCTCGACGCTGATCTCCTTGCCGACGAGGAACCGCTCAGCCAGCAAGGGCTGTTGCTCCTCCGCGCAGCCGTCGAAGGCCCGCTCCACGTCCTCATAGGAATCGATGCGCCGCACGTTCTCGCTGCCAGTGCCATCACGGGGTTTGAGGACGACCGGGTAGCCGTGGTTCTCGCAGAAGACCCGCAGTTCGGCAGTGGTGTTGACCAGGGCGCCGGGGTGCGTCTCCACTCCGGCCTCGGCGAGTCGTGAGCGCAACGCGTACTTGTCCCGGAACAGGGTGGAGACAGAGGCAGGGTTACCGGGCAGCCCCAGGTGCTCCGTGAGGAGCCCCGCGGGCTCAAGGCCGGGGTCGGTGAAGGAGGCGACGAGCGCGAGTGGGGCTGCCTGGTGCAGACCCGCGGCTACAGGGAGGAGCAGGTCGGGGCGGGTGTAGTCGAGCAGGAGGGCCTCGTGCGAAACGGCGCGGTGGTGGTCGGTGAAGAGCCCGGTGTGCTGGGCGTAGACGACCTCGAAGCCGGCGTCCACGGCAGCCTTGAGCTTTCCCGCCCGCCCGGCGATCACCAGTACCCGCGGTGCGGGACTATCCTGCTGCCTCATCAACGGCCTCCTGCGTATGGATGGTTTCGAACGTGACCGTGCGGGCCTCTTCGTCGTATAGCACCCAGTGCGCTTCGCGGTCCCTCGCGGCACCCGCGTTCACCAGGCACAGGCCCGACCCGGGCAGCTCGTAGACATGGCCGGTCACGGGTTCCAGGCGGAGCGGGGTGTGCCGCCCGGTCGCTTCCAGGCCGGTGGTGAGCAGCCGTCGGTGGCTGTGGCCGTGGATGAGGACGGGGCGGTCGGGTAGGGCGTTGAGTACGGGGTAACTCAGAGCCTCGCCTTCCCGGAACCAGGGAAAGCGGTGGCCGTGCACGAACCGCGTTGTGGGCGTGGCCCATTCCTCGGGTGCGGCTAGCAGCGCTTGCAGTGCGCTGGGGACGCTTCGGTCGCGAAGAACGGTGGTGATGCGCTCCTCCTGGTTTCCGCGCACGAGAACGCAGGAGGAGAGGGCTTGCCACAGCGGCGCATCGAGGTCCACCGCGTCCTGGAGCGACCAATGGAGGTCCCGGTGGAGGTCCTTCTTGGACACCTTCGCATCGAGGTAGTCGCCCGTCAGAACCATGGTGTCGACGCGTCCGGCAGCCTTCTCCTGTATCGCCAGCAGGTTCTCGTAGTTCCCGTGCAAATCGGATATGACGGCGAAACGCGCCACCCGTGCCCCCTTGCGGTAATCCCCGTTTCACCATTGGCCCTCATCGGCGGCGTTCCCTCGCCGGTGATCGGCACGCGGGGAGCCGGCGCTCCCGCTCCCCGAACTCGCCTACTCCTGAGGGATCCTCACCCAGAAGACGTGCGGAATCCACGCTTCGAGGGTGGCGTATCGCGTCGTGGCGCACAGACGACAGGAGGAAAGCGGACCGAGAGGCTTGCCCGCAAGGCCGG
>NZ_WMLF01000324.1 GCF_014156695.1 Streptomyces durbertensis
CCCCACCCCCGTACCAACGCTCCATCCCCTGGGAGGCCCCCATGACCTCGGTCACGTCACCGCTTGCCGGTCGTGCCATCGGACTCGCCGCCGTGCCCGACCCGGTGTTCGCCGGCGCGATGGTCGGCCCCGGCACGGCCGTCGACCCGGTCCGTGAGCCGTCCGAGGCGCTTGCGCCGCTCGACGGCGTCATCGTCTCCCTGCACGCCCACGCGTTTGTCGTCGCCGACGACGCGGGACGCGGGGTGCTCACGCACCTGGGGATCGACACCGTCAAGCTGGACGGGGAGGGCTTCGAGCTGCTGGTCGCCAAGGGCGACAAGGTCACGCGCGGCCAGCCGGTGATCCGCTGGAACCCGGCGGCCGTGGAGGCCGCCGGCAAGTCCCCGATCTCGCCGGTGATCGCGCTGGAGGTGACGGCGGACGCCCTCGCCGACGTCGTCGAGTCGGGTGACGTGAAGGCCGGCGACACGCTCTTCGCCCTGCGCTGAGCCGCCGCCACAGCGGTGGTGGCGCCGCTCGCGCCGTACGACTCGGGCCGCCCCCGGACACAGCCTGGCCGGGGGCGGCCCGTCGTATGTCCACGAGTGGTATAGATGGGCGCTGGCGAGCGCCGCGAACCCGCTGGGCGCGCGGCGGAGCGACAGGCGAGACATGCGAGGGCGAGTGCCATGACGGGCCCGGCAGACGAACCGGAACAACCGCGCGGGCCGCAGTGCCAGTTCTGCCACGGCGCCGGCCAGGTGCCGCGCGCCTGGGCGTATGGGCCGGGCCCGGACCCGTTCCGCGTTCCGCTGGAGACGCTGGTGCGCTCCGGGCACTGCTGGTTCTGCCGCGGCACGGGCGTCTACGAGGCGTCGCTCGATCCCACGCTCGACGAACTCCGCCGCCCGCCGGGCGGCTGAGCGGCAGCCTGCGCCGGCTCGGATCCCGGCGCGCGCGACGGCGTGCCGGCCGGCGGGTCCACCGGCGTACGCGCCGGCGCGCGCAGCCGTACCACCACCGCGTACAGCGGGAGGGCGACGGCGAGTCCGGCGCCCGCCCCGAAGAGCGACGTCGGGATCAGGTCCAGCGGCGTCAGCGGTACCTCCGACACCGCCGCCCAGCGCAGACAGCGGTGGACGGCGCCGACGAGCATCGCGGCCACCAGCAGTCCCACCGCCGTCCACCGGGCGCGGCGTGACAGCACCGGCACCCCGGCCGGCGGTCCGCCGGCCGGCAGGTGCCGGATCGCCGACCGCCAGAAGAGCGTGAGGACAACCAGCGCCACCGCCGAACTCCCGTACTGGGCGAGGCTGTAGCCGGGGAAGCCGGCGACGGTCGAGTCCAGGAAGGGCAGGGCGCGGACGCCCCAGCGGCCCTGGTGGGTGAAGGCGTCCCAGACGACGTGTGTCGCCGCGCCGAGCGCCGCCGACAGATAGCCGCACACCAGCAGCCGCACTCCCGGGCGCACGCCCGGCGTGCGCGGACCCAGCAGCGCGTACGCCCGCGCCTGCCGGTGCGCGGGCAGCAGCGCGAGAAGCGGCCCCCGCACCCACAGCCACAGCAACACCAGCAGGCCGGCCGTCATCACGTCCACGGTCAGCACGCCCACCGCCGAGTGGGTCGTGGCGCCCAGCCGCATCGCCCCCGGCAGCAGGCTGTCGGCGAAGTACACGGCGTCCGGTGCCATCGTCCCGGCCACCAGTGCCGAGGCCACCAGCGGCCCCCGGCCCGTGCCGTCCCGGCGGAGGCCGGGCAGTGCGGCGGCCGCATGGCTCAACGTGAACGGCACGGGTCCCCCGGATCTTTGAGGTCGGTCGGCTTCCGTTCTACCCGACCGGTGGCGGGCCGTTGAGGGCGGGCCGCCGCCCCGGTGGTGACCGCCCGCGCTTGGTGTGAGCCTGGAGAGAGGGAGGTGGGGCCCATGAACGGGAACCACAGCCACCAGGGCGCGTCGCCGGCGACAGCGACGGGCCGGCCTGACGGCGCGGGCGGCGAGAGGGCCGCGCCCGGCATTCCGGAAGCCCGGCTGGCCGCGTTCGCCGACGGGCTGAAGGGGCGGGTCGTCCGGCCGGAGGACTCCGCCTACGACTCGGCACGCTCGATCTGGAACGCCATGATCGACCGGCGCCCGGCCCTGGTGGTGCGATGCGTCGACGACAAGGACGTGACCGCCTCGGTCGACTTCGCCCGCGACCTGGGGATGCCGCTCGCGGTACGCGGCGGTGGGCACGGTGTGGCAGGCCAGGCGGTGTGCGACGACGGACTGGTCATCGACCTGTCCGAGATGAACGAGGTCGAGGTCGACGCCGAGCGGCGCACGGCGCGGGCGCGGGGCGGCTGCACACTCGGGGACCTCGACCGCGCGACCCAGCAGCACGGGCTGGCCACCCCGCTCGGAGTGGTGTCGCGGACGGGCATCGCCGGGCTGACGCTCTCCGGCGGGATGGGATGGCTCCGCCGCAGACACGGGTTGAGCTGCGACAACCTCGTCTCCGCCACGGTCGTCACGGCTGACGGGCGGCTGCGCGTCGCCAGCGAGGCCGAGCACCCCGACCTCTTCTGGGCGATCCGGGGCGGCGGCGGCAACTTCGGCGTCGTCACGTCCTTCGAGTACCGCCTGCACCCGCTGGGCCCCGAGGTCTTCCTCTGCTTCCCGCACTACCCGCTGAGCCGCGCGCGGGAGGTGCTGCGGTCGTGCGAACGGTACGTGTCCGAAGCGCCCGACGGGGTGGCACCGGTCGGCGTCCTCGGCCGGGTTCCGGAGGCCGAGGAGTTCCCGGACGAGGCGCACGGGCAGCTCTTCGTGGCGCTCCTCGCCGTGTACCCCGGAGACCCGGACGAGGGCGAGCGGGCCGTGCGGCCGCTCCGGGAGATCACCGAGCCGCTCGGCGACCTGAGCGGGCGCATGCCCTACGTGGAGGCCCAGAGCGTACTGGACGCCGACTACCCGGACGGGGGCCGCTACTACTGGAAGTCCCTGAACGTCTCGGAGCTCAGCGACGAACTCGTCGAACGGCTGGTCACCCACGTCGCCGCGTCGCCCTCGCCGGCCTCGACCATCGACGTCTGGTTCCAGGGAGGCGCGATGGCCCGGGTGGGTGAGGAGGAGACCGCCTTTGCCAACCGTGCGGACCCCTACCTCCTCGGGTTGGAGGCCAACTGGGAGGAGGAGGCCGACTCGGACGCGAACATGACGTGGGTGCGCGGCGTCTTCGCCGACCTGCACGGCTCCTTCTCCACCGGCGGCCTCTACCTCAACTTCCCGGGATTCCTGGAGGAGGGCGACAAGCTGCTGCGCGAGGGCTACGGCGGGAACCGGGAACGGCTCGCCGAGATCAAGGCGACGTACGACCCGACGAACCTCTTCCGCCTCAACGCCAACATCACGCCGCGGTCCTGACCGCACGCGTCAGTGGGACAGCTGGCAGTCCAGCCAGTGCAGGGCGCCCGGGACGTCCGGGACTTCGGGAACGCCCGGCGGGGTCGCCGGGCGGCGGCGGAGTACCACCGGGATGCCGGCCTCTCGGGCGGCCAGCAGCTTGGGGGACGTCGCCGGACCGCCGCTGTTCTTGGTCAGCAGCACGTCGATCCGGTGGCGGCGCAGCGTCTCCCGCTCGGCGGCGAGGTCGAACGGGCCGCGTGCGAGGAGGAGTTCGTGGTGCGGAGGGAGGTCGGTCGGCTCGGGTGGGTCCACCGACCTGATCAGGTACCAGAGTTCGGGGGCGGCGGTGAACGCGGCCAGGTCGCCGCGTCCCGTGGTGACAAAGACGCGGCGGCCCAACTGCGGTAGGAGCGCGGCGGCTTCGGCCGGGGTGTCGACCTCGTGCCAGCGGTCACCGGGGCCGGACGTCCATGCCGGGCGGCGGAGGGCCAGCAGCGGGGTGCCGGTCTCGGCGGCGGCAAGAGCCGCGTTCCGGCTCATGACGGCTGCGAACGGGTGCGTGGCGTCCACGATCGCGGCCACCCGGTGCGCGCGCAGCCAGTCGACCAGCCCGGACACGCCGCCGAAGCCGCCGACACGTACCTCGCCGGCCGGCAGGCGGGGGTGGGTCACTCGTCCGGCCAGCGAGCTGGTGACCCGCAACCGGGCCTCTGCCGAGGAGAGTTCGGCGGCCAGGCGGCGGGCGTCGGACGTGCCGCCGAGCAGCAGCACGTGCGGCCGTTCGGTCACAACGCGCAGCCGCCCTCGGGGCGTTCACGCTCGGGCGAGTACAGGTGACTGTCCGGGAACTGCTCGGCGGCCAGCGTGCGCCCCACGATGATCACAGCCGTGCGCACGAGCCCGGCGGCCTTGGTCTGCTCCGCGATGTCCGCGAGCGTGCCGCGCAGCACCAGTTCGTCGGGCCGGCTGGCCATCGCGACGACGGCGGCCGGGCAGTCCGCGCCGTAGTGCGGCAGCAGCTCGTCCACGACCCGGTCCACGTAGCGCGTCGCCAGGTGCAGCACCAGCAGCGCGCCGCTGCGGCCCAGCGTGGCGAGGTCCTCGCCGGGCGGCATCGCCGTGGCGCGCTGCGCGATGCGGGTCAGGATGACCGTCTGCCCGACCGTCGGCACGGTCAGCTCCCGCTTCAGCGACGCCGCCGCCGCCGCGAACGCCGGCACACCCGGCACGATCTCGTACGGCACGCCCGCCGCGTCCAGCCGCCGCATCTGCTCGGCGACCGCGCTGAACACCGACGGGTCGCCGGAGTGCAGCCGCGCCACGTCGTGCCCGGAGGCGTGCGCGGCGACCAGCTCGGCGGTGATCTCGTCCAGGTTGAGCTGCGCGGTGTCCACCAGCCGTGCCCCCTCCGGGCACTCCGCCAGCAGCTCACGCGGGACCAGACTGCCCGCGTACAGGCACACCCGGCACTCCGCGAGCAGCCGGGCGCCGCGCACCGTGATCAGGTCGGCGGCGCCGGGGCCGGCGCCGATGAAGTACACCGTCATCGCTTCAGTCGTCTCCTGCCGTGTCGTTCCCGCCCGGTTCGGCGTCCCCCACGGGGCCCGTGGCCACGGGATCCTTGACCACCGACCACAGGGTCACCGGCATGGCCTGCCGCCAGCCGGTGAAGCCGCCCACGCTCCTGGCGTGCGCGACACCGAGCCGCACCAGTTCCCCGCCGTGCCGCCGGTACCAGCCGGCCAGCAGCGCCTCGGACTCCAGAGTGACCGTGTTCGCGACAAGCCGCCCGCCGGGCCGCAGCGCCTCCCAGCAGGCGTCCAACAGCCCGGGGCCGGTCAGTCCGCCGCCGATGAACACCGCGTCCGGCGTCGGCAGCCCGACCAGCGCCGCCGGCGCCCGGCCGGTGACCACGCGCAGCCCCGGCACGCCCAGCGCGGCCGCGTTCCGGCCGATGCGCTCGGCCCGCACCGCGTCCCGTTCCACGCTCACCGCCCGGCACGCGGGGTGCGCCCGCAGCCACTCGACGGCGATCGAGCCCGAGCCGCCGCCCACGTCCCACAGCAGCTCGCCCGGCTCCGGCGCGAGCGCCGCCAGCGTCGCCGCCCGCACGTACCGCTTGGTGAGCTGCCCGTCGTGTTCGTACGCCTCGTCCGGCAGGCCCGGCACCAGGCCCAGCCGCAGCGCGCCCGGCTCACGGCGGCACTCCACCGCGACCACGTTCAGCGGGTCGCCCGGCTGCGCAGACCAGCTCTCCGCCGTGCCCGTCGTGTGCGTCTCGTCCTCGGCGCCGAGCCGCGCCAGGACGTCCATCCGGCTCGGCCCGAAACCGCGTCCGCGCAGCAGCGCGGCCAGCTCGCCGGGGGTGTCCGCGCCGGCGCTGAGCACCAGCAGCCGCCGGCCCTCGTGCAGCACCGCCGCCACCCGCTCCAGCGGACGGCCCACCGCCGTCACGACCTCCGTGTCCTGCGCCGCCCAGCCCAGCCGGGCGCACGCGTAGGACACCGACGAGGGATGCGGCAGCACCCGCAGCCGCTCCGGGCCCAGCTCCTCGGCGAGGGTCCGCCCGATCCCGTAGAACATCGGATCGCCGCTGGCCAGCACACACAGCGCGCGGCCCGCGTGCTCGGCGACCAGCTTCGGCACGGCCGGCCGCAGCGGCGACGGCCACGCCACCCGCTCGGCCCGGCACGCGTCCGGCAGCAGCGCCAGCTGGCGGCCCCCGCCGACAACCACGTCCGCGGCCAGCAGCGCCCGCCGGGAGGTCTCGGCCAGCCCGTCCCAGCCGTCCGCGCCGATCCCCACGACGACCACCGGCGACCGCGTCGCGCGGGGCTGCTCTGTGTTCACTGCCGACACCTCGGGACTCGGGGAAGACCGCAGGCCACGGGCTGACGCCCCACGGCCGCCCCCGACCTTACTGAGCGG
>NZ_WMLF01000325.1 GCF_014156695.1 Streptomyces durbertensis
GCCTTGAGGTGGGTGCGGGTCCTCGCCTGCTTCGCCGCCCGGGCCGCCCGCCGCGCGGCCTCGGTGCCTGCCGCGGTGTCCGCCTCGGTGGTCAGGAGCTGCCGCACCCGGTCGGCGTTGTCCTGCGCGTACCAGACGTCGAGCGTGCGCATCCCGGCGAACTCCCGCATGCGCTCCCGGTACGCCCGCACGCCGGCGCGGGCCGTACCGGCCTGCTCCTCCGCCGAGAAGCCGTTGGCGCGGCAGGCGATGACAAGGCCGGCCGCCAGGCGCTTGACGTCCCATTCGAACGGGCCCGGCAGCGTCTCGTCGAAGTCGTTGATGTCGAAGACCAGTTGGCGTTCGGGGGAGGCGAGCAGGCGGAAGTTCAGGGGGTGGGCGTCGCCGCAGAGCTGCACGGTCAGCCCGGTGTGCGGGGCCGCGCCGAGGTCGGCGGCCATGACGGCGGCGGCGCCCCGGTAGAAGCGGAACGGGGATTCGAGCATCCGGCCGTAGCGGAGGGGCACCAGCTCCGGCAGCCGCTCCGCCGACTGCCGCTCCAGCACGTCCACCGGGTCGGGTCGGCCGGCGTCCGGCTCGAAGCGGGCCTGTTCGGAGCGGCGGACCCGCTGCCGGGCCTGCCTGCCGTACGCGGCACGCTCCTCCAGCGGGAGCGCCACGGTGTGCGCTCCCGGCGCGCTCGGCTGCTGTCCGTGCCCGGCGGCCTTGTCCATGTCGAACCTCCCGGCGCCGTTCCGTCGCGACGCCCGTTCCGTCGGCGCCTTCCGTCGCGAACCGCGCGGCCCGGCGGGCGCGCGGTTCGTCGCGTCACCACCTCACCGTGCGCCGCGGACGCCCGGATCACCCATGGTGGGTGACCCGCTCGCGGACGGCACGTCGGACGCTGGACCGTGGGACGCGCCTGAAGCGGCCGGAGCGAGGTCCGCCACGACTTCCGCGATCCACGAGGAGCGGCCATGAGCACGTCGAATGATCCGGCACGGGACCCGTACGGCGGGATGCCCGCCGGCTCCGGCGGCCCCGAGGACCTGCTCGGCAGGCTGGGCCGGTCCTGGGCCTGGGTCATGACCACGGCGGTCACCGCGCTGGTGCCCGGCGTGATCCTGCTGGCCTGGCCGCGGGGGACGCTGCGGGTGCTCACCGTGGTCGTCGGCGTCTATCTGCTGGTGTCGGGGGCCCTGCGCTTCGTCTCGGTCTTCGCGCACCGGGAGGCGGGTGAACGGCTGCCCGGCGTGCTGGTGGCCGTGCTGTTCCTGCTGGCCGGTGTGCTGGTGCTGCGGCATCCGGCGCAGACGGTCGCCGTGCTGGCGCTGGTCGTCGGTGCGCTGTGGCTGGTGACCGGGGTCCTCGCGCTGTACACGGCGGTGGCTGCCAGAGGGCTGCCGCACCGCGGCGTCGTGCTGGGCGTCGCGGCGTTGAGCGCCGTCGCGGGCGTGGTGGTGCTGGTGCTCCCCGCCGAGTCGGCGGTCGCCCTGACCCGGCTTCTCGGTCTCTGGCTTGTCCTGCTGGGCCTCGCCGAGGCGGCGCTGGCCCTGGCCTGGCGGAGCGCGCTGCGCCGCGCAGGCTGAGCCCGGCGCCGCACGGAAGGAGCAGACCATGGGCGGGATGACGGACCCCGGGGCGCCCGAGCCGCCCCCGACCGGGGGCGCGACGGGTGACGGGACGGGTGCCGCACGGGCGGGCCGCACACTGACCGCCGAGGAGGACGCCGAGTACCAGCGGCTGCGGCGGGCCGCCGCGCTCGGGCACCGGCGGGCCCGCGGCGTCGGCGCCTCGGTGCTGCTGGTCCTCGCCCTGCTGCTCGCGCCCGCCGCCGTGGTGGCGGCCTGGGCGGAGACCACCGTGGACGACCGGAGCCGGTACGTCGAGACGGTCGCGCCGCTGGCGTCCGACCCGGCGATCCAGCAGGCGGTGACCGAGCGGATCTCCGACGAGGCGGTGAAGAACGTCGACGTCGAGGCGGTGACCGACGAGCTGGCCAGGACGCTGCGGGAGGCCGGAGCGCCGCCGCGGGTGGTCGAGGGGGCGGAGCAGCTCGCCGGGCCGCTGCGGTCGGCCCTGCGGAGCGTCGTCGAGCGGGTGGTGGGCGAGGTCGTCGCCAGTGACGCGTTCGAGCGGGCCTGGGTGACCGCCAACGGCGAGGCGCACGACGCGTTGCTGACGGTGCTCACCGGCCGGGACGGCGGGGTGGTGCGCGCGGAGGGCGACGACGTCCAGCTGGATCTCGGCGAGGTCGTCGACCGGGTGCGGGACCGCCTCGTCGACGCGGGCTTCGAACAGGCCGCCGCGATCCCCGACAGCGAGCGGACGATCACCCTGTTCCACGCCGAGGAGCTGAGCCGGGCCCAGGACACGCTGCGGCTGCTGACCGTGCTCGGCGTCTGGCTGCCCCTGGTGACGCTGGTACTGGCGGCGCTGGCCGTGTGGGCGGCGCCGTCCCACCGCCTCATGCTGCTGATCACGGGCCTCGGCACGGGCCTGATGATGCTGGTGCTGCTGGCGGCGCTCGCCTACGCCAGGCAGCGCTACCTCGACTCCGTGCCGCCCACGGCGCTGCCCGCCGACGCGGCGGCGGAGGTCTTCGACACCCTCGTGCGGTTCCTGCGCGCCAGCGCGCTCACCCTGCTCGTCGTCTCCCTGATCACGGCCTCGGCGGCCTACCTGTACGGGCCGGGGCGGCTCGCCCGCGGGGTCCGGTCCGGGGTCATCCGGGGCACGTCGGCCGTCGGCGGCGCGCTGTCGCGGAAGGGCCTGCGGACCGGCCGGACGGGCCGCTGGCTGGCCGGCCACCGGTCCCTGACCACCGGTGTGGTCCTCGCGGCCGGAGCCCTCGCGCTGGTGCTGTGGAACTACCCGACCGTGGGGGCGGTCGCGCTGGTGGTCGGCCTGGTCGTGCTGGTGCTGCTCGTTCTCGCGGTGCTCGCGTCGGCGGCGGGGCTGGAGGAGGAAGCGGTGGAGCAGCCCGCGGGAAGCCCGCTGTGAGCGGTGCGCGGGCCGTCCCCGCCGAACGGCTCGTGCGCGCTTTCACCCGCGCCGGGTGAGGCCGCCCGGGCCCGGGCCCGCGCATCGTGGAGACGACCGTGGAAAAGGGCGCCCGAGCCCGTTCCCGGGAGCGGAGGAGAAGGAAATGAGCGCACCGACGTACCTCGCCTACGACTTCCCGCTGCTGAGCGCCTTCTGGGCCATCCTCTGGTTCTTCCTGTGGATCCTGTGGATCATCCTGCTCTTCCGCGTCATCGCCGACGTGTTCCGCGACGACGACCTGAGCGGCTGGGCGAAGGCCGGCTGGCTGGCGTTCACCGTCCTGCTCCCGTTCCTGGGCGTGTTCGTCTACGTGATCGCCCGGGGCAAGGGCATGGGACGCCGGGAGACGGCGAGGGTCCACGCGCAGCAGGAGGCGTTCGACACCTATGTCCGGCAGACCGCCGCCGGCGGGGCCCGGAGCAGCGTCGACGAGCTCCACCGGCTGTCGGAGCTCCGCAGCCGTGGCGACATCACGGAGGAGGAGTTCGTCCGGGCGAAGGAGCTGGTCCTCAGCGGCCACGGCAGCCCGGCGGCAGGACCGGACACCGCACACGGATCCACTCACGAACGGTGAAGGGGACCCCACGGACACGAAGGGAACACCAGGATGAGCACAACCCAACCCAGAGGCGCGGGCACGGCGAAGCAGGACTGGGCCGTCGGCCTGACCATGTTCGCGGCGGTGATGCTCTCGATCACCGGCGTCCTCGCGATCCTGCGGGGCATCATGGGGATCGCCGAGGACGACGTCTTTGTCACGACCCCGGACTACGTCTTCCAGTTCGACCTCACCGGATGGGGCTGGATGCACCTGATCCTCGGTGTCCTCGCCTTCGTCGTGAGTCTCGGGCTGTACAAGGCAGCCATGTGGGCGCGGGTCGGTGGCGTGATCATCGCCGCCCTCGTGATGCTCGGGAACTTCCTCTCCATGCCGTACTACCCGTTCTGGTCGCTTGTGGTGATCGCCATCGCCGGGTTTGTGATCTGGGCGCTGTGCGTGGTCCGGCAGGACGACACTGCGGCCCTGTACGGCAGCTCGCCGAGGGACGTGTAGCGGAGGCCCGACCCCCGCGCGCACGACGCCCCCGTCCCGCCGACAACCGGCGCCGGGGGCGTCGTGCGCGCGCCGGTCTAGTCGGAGACGCCGAGGTCCTCGCGCATGAGGCGGCGCATCGCGGTGAGGGCGGGTTCCGCGGCCTTCAGGTCGACGAGCGCCTGTTCCGGGGTCTCCCCCGCCCTCGGTATGCCGCGGTCGACGCGCTTCGCCACGGCGTCGGTCCGGGAGAGGACCACGTTCAGCTCGCGGGAGGCGTCCAGCACCGCCTCGGGCACGACCATCTGCGCCTCGGCGTAGCGGTCCCGGTACTCCCGCCGCGCCTGTTCGACCTCCACGCGGTCCTCGTCGGTGTACACGCCGTCCCGCAGCCGGTGCAGGGCGTCCTTCAGCATCGTGTGGAAGTGGCGGGAGGCGCGGTTCATCGCGGTGTACGCGGCCCGCCGCTCTTCGAGGAGCCGCTTCCGCTCCTCCTCCCGGCGCTCCTGGGCACGCTGCCGCTTCGTGACCCAGGTGGTGACCACGGGCGCGAGGAGGGTGCCGAGCACTCCGACGACGGCGGTGATCATGGCGGCGGTCGTGGCACCCATGCGCACGAGCCTAGCGGCCGGTCAACGCGCGGTCAGGGCGCCGCCGTTCGCGTCCGGCGCGGGACGTACCGTGGGCGGCATGGTGAAAGCGACGGTTCGTGAGTGGCATGACGAAGAGGGCTGGGGCGTGCTCGACTGCCCCGAGACACCGGGTGGTTGCTGGGGGCACTACTCCGTGATCGAGATGACGGGCTTCCGCACCCTGACGGCCGGGCAGCAGGTCGAGATGCGGTGGGAGGACCCGGGGTTCGAGCAGGACGGGTACCCGTACCGGGCGGTGTCCATCGTGCCCTGAGGTCCTGAGAGTCCCGAGGGTCCCGAGGAGCCTGAGGAGTGGGCGTGGGGGGCGCGGCGGGGGCGCGGGGTGCTCCCCGCGACGCACCCCGTGGCACCCTCGTGCGCCTTCCCGTCGGCGGCGCCGGGGGTGAGGCTGGTGACCCTGAGCGGCCCGGCGGGTGGTCATGACGGCCACGGAACGTCGTCGGCGGCGCGACCCGTCGAGGGGCGTCTGGTCAACGCCCGGAGGGGGAGGGTCGTGCGCCCCGAGGGGGAGGACGGTCCCCGTCCCGATGAGGGGACGGGGACCGTACGGGCCCGGCCTGACGGCGGGTGAGGGGCCGCGTCACGGCGGGTCGGTGAGGAGCGCGTGCGCCGCGGAGAGGAACGGGTCGGCCGCAGTGAACCTGCGTGTCGAGAGCGCGACGACGGCGGTGCCGGTGTCCGGGCGGTAGCCGAGGAACGCCTGCTGGCCGCAGGTGGCGCCGGAGTGGAAGTACGCCGGGCCGTGCCGGGTCGGGGTGACGAACCAGGTCGCGGTGTGGGTATGGCGGTGGCCGAGCCCGCGCCGCAGCACCGGCTGGCGTACGGTCCGCAGGGCGTCGGCGAGCCCGCCGGGGACGTGCCGCTCGGGCCGCAGATGGGCTTCGAGGTAGGTCAGCAGGTCGTGCGGGGTGGCGCGGAGGGCGCCGGCCGGGGAGAAGCCGGCGGTGAGCAGCGGCGGTACGGGCGTGCGGCCGTCCTTGCGGTGGCCGACGGCGTCGGTGCCGGGGCCGCTCGGCCGGGTTCCGCTGTCGGCCATGCCGAGCGGGGCGAGGACGTGCCCGGCGAGCAGCGTGTTCCAGTCGGTGTCGAAGGTCGCGGCCAGCGCGTGGCCGAGTACGGCGGCGCCGAAGTTGGAGTAGCGCCAGCGGGTGCCGGGGCGGTGGCGGGGCCGGGCGGTCGCGCGGACGAACGCGGCCACCAGGCGGGCCGCCGGGTAGCCGGCGTACGGGTTGTCGTCCCGGTTGGTGAGCGCCGCCGGGTAGAGGTCCAGCGGGAGGCGTGGGAGCCCCGAGGTGTGGGTGGCGAGGTGCAGCAGGGTCGCCGGGGCGTCGCCGAGCGGGTGCCGGGGTGTGAGGTGCCGCAGCGCGGGGTCGAGCCAGGAGAGGCGGCCCTCGTGGTGGAGGCGGGCGAGCAGCAGCACGGTGGCGGTCTTGGTGGCGGAGCCGATCTCGTAGCGCAGCTGTGCGCGGCCGACGGGGGTGGGCGGGCCGTCGCCGCCGGTGCACACGGCGCGGCGGCCGGCGCGGGAGCAGGCGAACACGACGTCGGGGGCGTCGACGCCCTGGAC
>NZ_WMLF01000326.1 GCF_014156695.1 Streptomyces durbertensis
CTCCGACACCCCGCCGCCGCCCGGCTTCCCGACGCTGCAGCCCGCTGACGGCCAGTCGGCTCCGCCGGCGGCCGCGCCGGGTGGGAACGCGGGCGCGCCCCCACCCGGCTTCCCGGTGCTGCGGCCGCAGGGCGAGCGGCAGCCGTCCGACGACAACGCGCACGAGCCGGCCGAGGAGGCCGGGAACGCATCGGCGCCGGAAGGGGGATCGCGCGTCCGCAGCGGTTCGGGCGTCGACCCGTCCGCCGGCCTGTGGGACGACGATCCGGAACCGGCGGAGGAGCCGGAGGCCGGCGACCGGTCCCGGCCGGAGGCGTCTGCCGACGAGGAGGCCCGCCCGGAGACCGGCGCGCCGTCCGAGGACCCCGCCCGGGAGCCGGAGCCGGCCGGTCACGATCCTGCTGTGCAGGAACCCGCAGTTCAGGAACCCGGTGTTCAGGAGCCGGCCGTGACGCCCGAGCCGCAGCAGCAGCCGGTGCCGCAGCAGGCCCCGCGGGCGGCGGGTGCGCCCGTCGACGGTCAGGCGCTGCCGGGTGCCGCGAACGCTCCGGCCGGGGGCGCTCCTTGGGGCGCGGCCGACCAGGCCGACCAGGGCGGACAGCCGCACCAGCCGCAGGGTCTTCCCCCGCTGCCGCCGAACTACCAGGCCGCCGACCCCTCGCAGGCCTCCGCGCACCCGCAGGCCGTGCCTCCGCAGCAGCCGCAGCAGGGGCCGGCACAGCCGCAGCACGCGCAGATCCCTCAGCAGGCGCAGTCACCGCAGCAGGGGCAGCAGCCGCCGCTGCCCGGGCAGGGTGGGGCCCCGGCACCGCAGGGCGCGCCGTACGGCTATCCGCACGCGCAGCCGCCCGCGCAGGGCTACGGCTATCCGCCGCCGCAGGGCGGTTACGGCTACCCGCAGCAGGCCGCACCTCCGCAGGGCCAGCCGCCTCAGGCGGGCGTCCCCCCGCACGCGCAGCCTCCGCACGCGCAGCCCCCGTACGGCCAGGCGCCGCACGACCAGCCGCCGTTCGGGCAGCCGGGCGGCCCCGGCCAGCAGCCCGGCCAGCCGCCGCACGGCTACGGCTATCCCCCGGCGCAGCCGGGCCAGCCGGGCGCACCGGGCCAGCCGGGCGCACCGGGCCAGCCGGGGCAGCACGCGCCGCAGGGGCAGACCCAGCCGCACGCCGCGCCCGGCCAGTTCGGCGGTCCCCAGCAGCCCGGTCCGGGCGGTCAGCCCGCTCCCGCCGGGCAGCAGGAGGGAGCGGCGCCGCAGGGCGGCGCGCAGCCGTTCCCCAACCCGGCGGCGCAGCAGGCCGGTTACAGCTACGCCCAGCCGGGCCAGCAGCCCCAGCGGCCGGCGCCCGGTGCCCCGCTGGGCTACGGCGCGTCCGTGGACCTCAGTTCGGACCGGCTGCTGCGCGGCCAGCCGAAGAAGCGCAAGCCCGGCTCGAACATCAACCAGCCGTCGCGCTTCAAGCTCGGCGGTCGGAAGGAAGAGGAAGAGCGGCAGCGCAAGCTGGAGTTGATCCGCACGCCGGTGCTCTCCTGCTACCGCATCGCCGTGATCAGCCTCAAGGGCGGCGTCGGCAAGACGACAACAACCACGGCCTTGGGCGCGACGCTGGCGTCGGAGCGGCAGGACAAGATCCTGGCGATCGACGCGAACCCGGACGCCGGCACGCTCGGCCGACGGGTGCGGCGGGAGACGGGTGCGACGATCCGCGACCTCGTGCAGGCGCTTCCGCATCTCAACAGCTACATGGACATCCGGCGTTACACCTCGCAGGCGCCGTCCGGGCTGGAGATCATCGCCAACGACGTGGACCCGGCGGTCTCGACGACGTTCAACGACGAGCACTACCGGCAGGCGATCGACGTGCTCGGCCGCCAGTACCCGGTGATCCTGACCGACTCGGGTACCGGTCTGCTCTACAGCGCGATGCGCGGGGTGCTGGACCTGGCCCGGCAGCTGATCATCATCTCCACGCCGTCGGTCGACGGCGCGAGCAGTGCGAGCACCACGCTCGACTGGCTGCAGGCGCACGGCTACGCGGACCTGGTGCAGCGCAGCATCACGGTGATCTCGGGTGTCCGCGAGACCGGCAAGATGATCAAGGTCTCGGACATCGTGGCGCACTTCGAGACCCGGTGCCGGGGTGTGGTCGTCGTACCGTTCGACGAGCACCTGGCGGCGGGCGCCGAGGTCGATCTGGACATGATGCGTCCGAAGACCCGTGAGGCGTACTTCAACCTGGCGGCGCTGGTGGCCGAGGACTTCGCCCACGCGCAGCAGGCCGAGGGGCTGTGGACGGCGGACGGTCAGGCCGCCCATCCGCCGCAGATGGCACCGCCGTTGCCGGGCCAGCCGCAGCCGTACGGGCAGCCGGGCCAGCCTCAGGGCTACCCGCCGCAGCCCGGACAGCCCGGACAGCCGGGGCACTTCGGCCAGCAGCCCGGGCAGGCACCGGGCCAGTACGGCCACGGCCAGCCGCAGTTCGATCCGCGGACCGGGCAGCCGCTGCCGGCGCAGCCGTACCCGCAGCAGGGCGCGCCGTGGCAGGGTGACCCGACGCAGCAGCCCGGGGCCGACCAGCCCGGCGTGCAGCAGCCCGGGCAGGTGCCGCCCGGCGCGGTACCGGCCGGCTGGACCCAGCAGCCCGACCAGGCTCAGCCCGACCAGCAGCAGCCCGACCAGTCTCAGCAGGCGCCGCATCCGCAGCAGCCGCCGCAGGAGGAGGGCGGCCGTTACGGCTACCCGCCGCAGCAGCCGCCCGGCAGCTGACCCGTGGACGTACCGGAGGGCCCTTCACCGTGTGCCGGTGAAGGGCCCTCCGTGGTACGGCGCTCGGAGAGCGCGGGTCAGGCGGTGTGCGCCTGGATCAGGTCGCGGGAGCGGCGCACGTCGTCGGCGATGCATTCCAGCAGCCCGTCCAGCGAGTCGAACGTGCGCTGGTCGCGGAGCCGGGCGAGGAAGTCGACCGCCACGTGCTGTCCGTACAGGTCGAGCCCGACGCGGTCGATGGCGTAGGCCTCGACCGTTCGCTCCACGCCGTTGAACTGCGGGTTCGTTCCGACGGAGATCGCGGCGGGCATGGCCTCACCGTCCGCGTGGAGCCAGCCGGCGTACACGCCGTCGGCGGGGATCGCGGTGTGCGGCAGCGTCTCCACGTTGGCGGTCGGGTAGCCGAGGGCCCGGCCGCGCTGGGCGCCGCGGACGACCACGCCCTCCACCCGGTGGGGCCGGCCCAGGACCTCGGCGGCGCCGGCCACGTCGCCGTCCGCGATCAGCCCGCGGACGAGGGTGGAGGAGAACGGCCGGCCGCCGCCGGCCTCGCCGCTCTCGTAGAGGTTGAACACCAGCACCTCGTAGTCGTAGTCCCGGCCGAGTTCGGCCAGCAGGTGGACGTCGCCGGCGGCGCGGTGCCCGAAGCGGAAGTTGGGGCCCTCCACGACGGCCTTCGCGTGCAACCGGTCGACCAGTACCTTCACCACGAAGTCGGCGGGTGAGAGCTGGGAGAACTCGGTGGTGAAGGGCAGCACGAGCACGGCGTCCACCCCCAGCTCCGCCATCAGCTCGGCACGGCGCGGGTGGGGGGCCAGCAGCGGCGGATGGCTGCCCGGGCGCACCACCTCGCTCGGGTGCGGGTCGAAGGTGACGACCACGGCGGGGACGCCGAGTTCGCGCGCCCGCTCCACCGTCTTGCCGATGATCAACTGGTGTCCCCGGTGTACTCCGTCGTAAGAGCCGATGGTGACGACGCTGCGCCCCCAGTCCTCGGGGATGTCCGTCAAACCACGCCAGCGCTGCACTGTGCCCGCTCCTCGCCGAATGCGCCATGGATCTGCCGTTCCCAAGCCTGCCATGCTGCGGGCCCCGGGGGACGCCCGCCCCCGCCGGAGCCGCACACTCCGGCGCCGTCCCGGCACCGGCGGTGGTCGCCGCGCGCGTCAGCCGCGGGTGCGGGCGGTGAGGTCGGAGGGCTTCCGAGGCAGCGCGAGCGCTCCCCCGTCGAAGCCGGCCGCCCCGCGCGGACGCGTGCCCGGTGGCGTGCCCGGAGGCGTGCCGTCCGTCGCCAGACCGAGCCGGCGCAGCAGCTCCGGGTCGTGGCCGGCGCCGGCCAGGACGGACTCCCGGACGGGCGGCTCCTCCCCCGCGGCGAGCAGCGGCTCCAGGAGTTCACCGGCGAGTTGCCCGTCGGCGGCGGCGAGCACGCGTCCGAGTCGGGCGCGCAGCGCGGTGCCGGGCAGTCGGCAGAGCTCCTCGACGAGCGGCAGCAGGGTGGCCCGGGCGGCCGCGCCGGCCGCCAGTCGCCGCTCGACAAACGCGGTCACCGGTTCCACGACCTCCTCCGGGCGGCTCCAGGCGTACTCGGCGACCAGGTGGGCGACCTGCCGGGCCAGCGCCGGGACGCGGACGTCGGCGAGGGCGGTGAGGAGCGCGGTGGCACTCTCCCGGGAGGCCGCGGCCGGGCCGCACAGCCGGTGCCGGAAGCCGGCGAGGACCTGCCGGGGGTGGGTGCTGAGGGCGCGCACCAGGGCCTCGCTGAGTCCGGCGTCGTACGGGTCGCGGGCGAAGCGGAGCAGTGCGGCGGTGAGGTAGGAGGAGCGGCTGGCGGGGCGGCCGAGCAGATGGCCGTAGGCGGGCGGGTGGAGTTCTCCGGTGTCGTCCGGGCGGCGCAGCAACTCCTTCGCCGCACGGGTGAGTTCGTCGTGGTCGGCACCGGGCACGGTGGCCAGCGCCGCCAGCCGTCCGGCGGCGGCGCGGCGGCGTTCGACGCGGTCGTCGGCGGCCCAGCGGTGCACGGCGCGGCTGAGCGCGGCCGGCTCGTCGTGCGCCAGCTCGTCGAGCAGTTCGCCGGCGTGGGCGCCGCCCGCGGTGGTGAGGGCGGCGACAAGCGCCTCAGTCAGGGAGTCCGTCGCCTGGCCGCGGTGGGTGTGCAGCAGGGCCCCTGCGGCGGTGGCCACGGTCGCGCCGGGCGCCCGCAGCGGGCGGTCGTCGCCGAACCAGCGGCACAGCAGCGGCTGTGCCGCGGCCGGCTCGGCGGTGAGGAGTGCGGCGGCCACGTCGAGGAAGCGGCGGCCGCCCGGCTGGGCGGGGTCGAGCGGGAGCAGCTGCCGCAGCAGGTCCGTCCGGGCGTCCAGCGGCAGCCGCAGCCCGGCCCAGAAGGCGGGCGGGAAGTCGGGGTGGCTTCCGGCGCGCAGCAGCCGGGCGGCGAGGGCGCGCAGGACGGGCAGATAGGGCGTGGCGTCCGGCACGCCGCGCAGGGCTCGGGAGAGCAGCCGGGCGGCCCACCACCCCTGCTCGCCCTCGCGGTGGACGGCGTCGACGAGTTCCCTGAGGCGGGGCAGCAGGCCGCCGGCTCCGCGGTGGTGGTGGGCGAGCAGCAGCGCCTCGGCGACCGGGCCCACGCGGTGCCCGGGCACCGGGACGGCGCCGGGCTGCGGGGTGCTGTGCACCAGGTTCGCCAGGGCCTCGTCCAGCTCCAGGTGGACGCCCTGGAGCCAGTCGCCGAACTCCTCGTCGGTGAACCGGTAGCCCTCGCCGGCCGGTTGCAGTACGTCCAGGGAGAGGACGGCGCCGGCCCAGCCGCCGTGCCAGGGGAACACCGTCTCGAACGCGCGCTGGTCGAGGGCGCCCCGGCCCGGGCCGAGGCAGCGGCGGGCCGCGAGATGCAGCCGGCCGGCGGCGACGGCCGCCAGGCGCCGCAGCGCGGAGCCGCGCACGGCCGGCCGGCGGCCCGCGCCGACGCTGGTGGCGATCCGCAGGGACACCAGGGCCAGCCACGCCTCGAACACCTCGTGGCGGCCGGGAGGGGTGGCGGGGATCGCGACGGGCTGGAGCTGTTCCAGTATCCGCAGGGTGAGGGGGTGCCCCTCGGGCGGGTCGGCGAGCGGGACGTGCGGCGGCAGGTACTCGCCCCCGGTGTCCGGCTCGCGGCGGGCGGTGGCCGCCGGGGCGGACGTGGCGGTGGCCGTGAACGGGGACGTGGGGCGGTGCAGCACCTCCGCGGGGAAGTGCGGGCCCAGGCGTTCCCAGAACTCCGGTCGGCAGCCGAGCGCCAGGCGGGCGCCGGAGGCGCGCAGCCAGGCGGCGGTGGCCAGCGCCCAGGGCCGCGGCGCGTGGGACAGGTGGGGCGGCATCTCCTCGGGGGCGTCGAGGACCACCAGCAGCGGGCGATCGGCGGCCCTGGCCAGACGGGCGACCACGTCGGGGTCGGCGTGGTGGGGTGGCGGCGCCTCGATCGGCGGCGCGGGCGGGCCGTCG
>NZ_WMLF01000327.1 GCF_014156695.1 Streptomyces durbertensis
GGAAGGGGCGGGGCCGGGGAACGCTCAACCCTGCGGCAACCGCTCCAGCTGCTGCCGGATGCGGCTGATGTCCGCCTCCGCGGCCCCCTGCCGCTCCCGGATCTTCGCCACCACATGATCCGGCGCCTTCGCCAGGAACCCCTCGTTCCCCAGCTTCGCCGTCGTCTGCTTCAGCTCCTTCTCCGCCGCCGCGAGGTCCTTGTTCAGACGCTTGCGCTCGGCCTCGAAGTCGATGGCGCCGGACAGGTCCAGTTCCACGACGGCCCCGGCCACCGGCAGCGACGCCGTCGCCGAGAAGTCCTCGCCGGCCGGCTGGAGCCGCAGCAGCGACCGCATCGCCACCTCGTGGGCGACCAACTGCGTGCCGTCCAGCGTCAGCCGCGCCGGCACCCGCTGACCGGGCTGGAGGCCCTGGTCGGCGCGGAAGCGGCGGACCTCGGTGACGGCCTGCTGGACGGCGGCCAGCTCGGCCTCGGCAGCCGCGTCCCGGAAGCCGCTGTCCTTCGGCCAGTCGGCGACGACCAGCGACTCGCCGCCGGTCAGCGTCGTCCACAGCGTCTCGGTGACAAACGGCACGACCGGGTGGAGCAGCCGCAGCAGGACGTCCAGCACCTCGCCGAGCACGCGGCCAGAGACCTCGGCCGCGCGGCCGCCGGCGAAGAACGTCGTCTTCGACAGCTCGACGTACCAGTCGAAGACCTCGTCCCAGGCGAAGTGGTACAGGCCCTCGGCGAGCTTCGCGAACTGGTAGTCGTCGTAGTAGGCGTCCGTCTCGGCCACCACGGTGTTGAGCCGCGAGAGGATCCACCGGTCGGCCGCCGACATCTCGGCGGCGTCGGGCAGCGGCCCCTCGACCGTCGCACCGTTCATCAGCGCGAAGCGGGTGGCGTTCCAGACCTTGTTGGCGAAGTTCCGCGACGCCTGGACCCAGTCCTCGCCGATCGGCACGTCCACGCCGGGGTTGGCGCCCCTGGCGAGGGTGAACCGCAGCGCGTCCGAGCCGTAACGGTCCATCCAGTCCAGCGGGTTGACCGCGTTGCCGAAGGACTTCGACATCTTCTTGCCGAACTGGTCGCGGACCATGCCGTGCAGCGCGATCGTGTGGAACGGCGGCGTGCCGTCCATGGCGTACAGGCCGAACATCATCATCCGGGCGACCCAGAAGAAGAGGATGTCGTAGCCGGTGACCAGGACGGAGTTCGGATAGAACTTCTCCAGGCTCTCCGTCTTCTCCGGCCAGCCCAGCGTGGAGAACGGCCACAGGCCGGAGGAGAACCAGGTGTCGAGGACGTCGGTGTCCTGGTGCCAGCCCTCACCGCTCGGCGGCTCCTCGTCCGGTCCGACGCAGACGACCTCGCCGTCCGGGCCGTACCAGACCGGGATGCGGTGGCCCCACCACAGCTGCCGCGAGATGCACCAGTCGTGCAGGTTGTCGACCCAGGCGAAGTAGCGGGACTCCATCTCCTTCGGGTGGATCGCCACCCGGCCGTCCCGCACCGCGTCCCCGGCGGCCTTCGCCAGCGGACCCGTCTTCACCCACCACTGGAGCGACAGTCGGGGCTCGATCGTCGTCTTGCAGCGCGAGCAGTGGCCGACCGAGTGGCTGTACGGCCGCTTCTCCGCGACGATCCGGCCCTCGGCGCGCAGCGCGCCGACGATCGCCGACCGCGCCTCCAGGCGGTCCTGGCCCTGGAACGGCCCGGGCGCGGTGATGATCGCGTGGTCGTCCATGACGGTCAGGCTCGGCAGGCCGTGCCGGCGGCCGATCTCGAAGTCGTTCGGGTCGTGCGCCGGCGTCACCTTGACCGCGCCGGTGCCGAACTCCGGGTCCACGTGCTCGTCGGCGACCACCGGGATCGAACGGTCCGTCAGCGGCAGCTTGACGTGCCGGCCGACGAGGTGCGCGTAGCGCTTGTCCTCCGGGTGCACGGCGACGGCCGTGTCACCGAGCATCGTCTCGGCCCGCGTCGTCGCGACGACCAGGCTGTCCTCGCCGTCGCCGTAGCGGATCGAGACCAGTTCGCCGTCCTGGTCGGCGTACTCCACCTCGATGTCGGAGATCGCCGTCAGACAGCGCGGGCACCAGTTGATGATGCGCTCGGCACGGTAGATCAGACCGTCGTCGTAGAGCCGCTTGAAGATCGTCTGGACGGCCTTCGACAGACCCTCGTCCATCGTGAACCGCTCACGGGACCAGGCGACACCGTCGCCGAGCCGGCGCATCTGCCCGGAGATCTGCCCGCCGGACTCCGCCTTCCACTGCCAGACGCGCTCGACGAACGCCTCCCGGCCCAGGTCGTGCCGGGACTTGCCCTCCTTCGCCAGCTCGCGCTCCACGACGTTCTGCGTCGCGATGCCGGCGTGGTCCATGCCCGGCTGCCACAGCGTCTCGTAGCCCTGCATCCGCTTGCGGCGGGTCAGCGCGTCGATCAGCGTGTGCTCGAAGGCGTGCCCGAGGTGCAGGCTGCCCGTGACGTTCGGCGGAGGGATGACCACCGTGAACGGCGGCTTCTCGCTCGCCGCGTCCGCCTCGAAGTAGCCCCGCTCTACCCAGCGCTCGTACAGCTTCCCCTCTACCTCGGCCGGCGCGTACTGGGTCGGCAGATCTGCGGGTTCGCCATGGGCCCCGGTGGGGCGCTGCTGAGTGTTCTCGGTCACGACGGCAAGTCTAAGGGCGGCGCTGTCACGGTCTCGAACCGGTTTGGGGACCGGTACACCGGCAGGTGTCGCCGTCCGCCAGGATGTACGACGACACACGAGGACGGACGACGCAGTGCCCCGCACCGACACACGGCGGGGAAACGGAGGGAAGCAGCCTTGAGCAACCACCAGCCCCCGCCACCGCCGGGCCCCTACGGCCAGCCGCCCCAGCCGGGCCCGTACGGCCCGGGCCCCGGTGGCGCTCCCGGCCAGCCGGGTTACGGCTACCCGCAGCAGCCCTACGGCCAGCCCCAGCAGCCGGGCGCCTACGGCACCCCTCCGCCCGGCCAGCCGTACGGCACCCCTCCGCTCGGCCAGCCGTACGGCACCCCTCCGCTCGGCCAGCCGTACGGCACCCCTCCGCCCGGCCAGCCGTACGGCCAGCCCGGCGGCTACCCGGCCCCGCCCCCGCCCAGCGGCGGCGGCAAGGGCAAGACGATCGGCCTGGTGGTCGGCGCGGTGGTCCTCGTCGGCGCGATAGTCGGCGGCGCCGTCCTCTTCCTCGGCGGCGACGACAAGGGCGACACGGGCAGCGGCGCCGTCGCCACCGACGACGGCGCCCACAAGCTGGAGCTTCCGGAGAAAATCGGTGGGTACAGCAAGATGGGCGGCGACGAGATGTCGGGGCCGGAGCTGAAGCAGAACATGGAGACGCTGCCCATCGAGGACCAGGACTCGACTTTCGGCCTCTACAGCACGGTGGACATCTCAGACCCCAGCAAGCTTGATCCCAGCGCGGTCGTCGGCGGCAAGACGCTTGTTGTTACCGGCGCTTGGGGCAAGATCGCCGACCCGGAGAAGGCGATCGACAAGTACTTCGAGATGATCAAGTCTCAGTCGCCCGCGGCGGGTATGCCGAAGCACGAGTGGCTCGGGGAGCCGGAAAAGGTGAGCCCTCCCGGCCTCAGTGGGGCGATCATGAAGTGCCAGCGGATCAAGGGAACCAACCGACAAACCAATCAGGAGCAGGAAGGCGCTCTTTGTACGTGGGCTGACAAGAGCACCCTCGGAGCCGTGGCACCCGACAAGATGATGGGCAACACCTCAACGGACGAGTCCGCGCGAATCGCCGTAGAGGTCCGCGACACGGTCCGCGTTTCAGCCTAGTGGTGGGGCGAGGGGCAGGGAGCGCTCTTCACGTTCCCTGCCCCTCGCCCCGTGTGTGCTGACTATCGAGTTACTGCCAAGCGGCACGCCTTCTCGGCGTGGCTGGGCTTAACTCCATACTGCATCAATGTTCCATTGCAAAATGGATTGGGGACGACGTTCGGCGGGTGTAGAACGTGGCTGGGCGCGGAACATGCATCAATTACCTTGGGTCCGATTTTGTAATTCTTGCCACCAAGGTATGAGATGCACTGGCTTGGTGTGGCTGAGGAGCTGCCTGCGGCGGCTATGGGGATGGCGATTGCGACACCAAAGAAGAACGTGGATGCCAGTAGCATCCTGGTAACTTTGAGGGACAACTTGGTCTCCTTGAATCCCCGATTATTGGTCGAAGTGGATCTTAGTCGACGTGTGAGCTGCCGGTAATGCGCGGACAGTATTTGGGTCACAATGTCTGATTCGCGAATGTCGAGGCCTGGGGTGAGGCGGTGGTTCAACTGTCGGGCGTCCGCGCCGGGACGCATGAGCGATGCTCACGATGCCCGGCTCTTCGTGCCGTCAACCAGGAGCGCTCGGCGCTCCGCGTCGGTCCGTGACCCTGCGCTCACAGCGAACAGTTGCCTGAGCGGGATGGCACCCGCCTGCCTGCGCGTTAGGGTCCATGGATACGAGGGCAGGGGAGTCCCCGAAGCCGCGGCAGCGGCTGGGCAGCGGGGCTCCGCGCCCCGGCAGAAGACGCTGAGACGGCCGTTGCCGTCAGAGACGAGCAGGTGGATACGTGACGAATCTGATGCCTTCCGCCGCCGGCGAGCCGTCCATCGGCGGTGGCCTCGGCGACCAGGTCTACAGCCGACTGCTCGGCGAGCGGATCATCTTCCTCGGCCAGCAGGTGGACGACGACATCGCCAACAAGATCACGGCCCAGATGCTGCTCCTCGCCGCCGACCCGGACAAGGACATCTACCTCTACATCAACAGCCCGGGCGGCTCGGTGACGGCCGGCATGGCGATCTACGACACCATGCAGTACATCCCGAACGACGTCGTCACCATCGGTATGGGCATGGCGGCCTCGATGGGCCAGTTCCTGCTGACCGGCGGCACCTCCGGCAAGCGCTTCGCGCTGCCGAACACCGACATCCTGATGCACCAGGGCTCGGCCGGTGTCGGCGGTACCGCCTCGGACATCAAGATCCAGGCCGAGTACCTGCTCCGCACGAAGAAGCGGATGGCCGAGATCACCGCGCTCCACACCGGTCAGACCGAGGAGACCATCATCCGCGACGGTGACCGCGACCGCTGGTTCACCGCCGAGGAGGCCAAGGACTACGGCCTGATCGACGAGATCATCACCGCTGCTTCGGGCGTCCCGGGCGGCGGCGGCACCGGCGCGTGAGCCCCACGGCCGGCCGGCCGCACCCCAGCCAAGCCCACCCGAACGCCAGCAGGATGGTGAACACACCGATGAACAACTTCCCGGGCGCCTCCGCCAGCGGCCTCTACACGGGTCCGCAGGTGGACAACCGCTACGTCGTCCCGCGATTCGTGGAGCGCACCTCCCAGGGTGTGCGCGAGTACGACCCGTACGCGAAGCTCTTCGAGGAGCGAGTGATCTTCCTCGGCGTGCAGATCGACGACGCCTCCGCCAACGACGTCATGGCGCAGCTCCTGTGCCTGGAGTCGATGGACCCGGACCGCGACATCTCCATCTACATCAACAGCCCCGGCGGCTCGATGACGGCGCTGACCGCCATCTACGACACGATGCAGTTCGTGAAGCCGGACATCCAGACGGTCTGCATGGGCCAGGCCGCGTCCGCCGCCGCCGTGCTGCTCGCCGCCGGTACGCCCGGCAAGCGGATGGCGCTGCCGAACGCCCGTGTGCTGATCCACCAGCCCTCGACCCAGACGGGCCGTGAGCAGCTGTCGGACCTGGAGATCGCGGCCAACGAGATCCTGCGCCTGCGCAGCCAGTTGGAGCAGATGCTGGCCAAGCACTCCAACAAGACGGTGGAGCAGGTGAGCGAGGACATCGAGCGCGACAAGATCCTCACCGCCGACGACGCGCTTGCCTACGGGCTCGTCGACCAGATCGTCAGCACCCGCAAGATGACCGCCGGCGTGAGCTGACCGGCGACTGGGGGCGAGGACCCTCCCCGTGGCGCGGCTCGGTGTTCGTGAGCCCTGCCGTACGAGTCCCGTACGAGCCGCGCCCGGGGGGCCCGAACGGGGGCCGGACAGGTACCGTCGAAGTCAGGCACCAGGAGCGCTGGACCCAGCGGCTCCCAGGCGAAGGGGATGCACCTCGTGGCACGCATCGGTGATGGTGGCGATCTGCTGAAGTGTTCTTTCTGTGGGAAGAGTCAGAAGCAGGTGAAGAAGCTCATCGCAGGTCCTGGTGTGTATATCTGTG
>NZ_WMLF01000328.1 GCF_014156695.1 Streptomyces durbertensis
GTCTTGGCGAGGGCTTCGCCCTCGACGTCCACCGAGGGGAGGGCGCGGTCCAGCCACTTCGGGAGCCACCAGGCGGAGCGGCCGAGGAGGGCCAGCACCGCCGGGACGATCGCCATCCGGACGACAAAGGCGTCGAAGAAGACGGCGATGGCGAGACCGAAGCCCATCATCTTGATCATCGGCTCGTCGGAGGCGATGAAGCCGGCGAAGACGCTGATCATGATGACCGCGGCGGCGGCGACCACGCGGGCGCCGTGGGTGAAGCCGGTGACGATCGCCTCGTGCGGCGACTCGCCGTGTACGTAGGCCTCGCGCATCCGGGTGACGAGGAAGACCTCGTAGTCCATGGCGAGGCCGAAGACGACGCCCACGAGGAAGATCGGGGCCATGGAGACGATCGGGCCGGTCTGGGAGACGCCCAGGAGGTCGGCGAGCCAGCCCCACTGGAAGACCGCGACCACCGCGCCGAGCGCGGCCAGCACCGAGAGCAGGAAGCCGAGGGCGGCCTTGAGCGGCACGAGCACGGACCGGAAGACGACCATCAGCAGCAGGAAGGCCAGGCCGACGACGAGGGCGAGGTAGGGCACCAGCGCGTCGTTGAGCTTCTCGGAGAAGTCGATGTTCATCGCCGTGGCGCCGGTGACGAGGGCTTCGGCGCCGGTGTCCGCGCGGCTGTCGGCGGCGGTGTCGCGGATGGCGTGGACGAGGTCCTCGGTCTCCTTGGCGGTGGGGCCGGTGGCGGGGACGACTGTCAGCAGCGCGGTGTTCCCGGCTTCGTTGAACTGGGGTTCGGTGACCATCAGGACGCCGTCGAGTGCGCCGACGCGTTCGGCGACGCGGCCGACGGCGCGCTGCGGGTCGGCGTCGACGCCTGTGGTGTCGACGACCAGCATGAGCGGGCCGTTGGCGCCGGGGCCGAAGTTCTCCGACAGCAGGTCGTAGGCGCGGCGCTGGGTGGTCTCCTCGGCGCGGGAGCCGTCGTCGGGCATGCCGAGTTCGAGCTGGGTGGCCGGGACGGCGATGGCGCCGAGGCCGATGACGGCGGTGAGCAGCACGGCGACCGGGCGGCGGAGGACGAGGCGGGCCCAGCGGGTGCCGAGCGCGGGCCGGGAGTCGGTGTCCGGGGTGGCGGGGTCGGCGCCGGCGTCGGGTGTGTCGGCGTCGGCGGGTGCGGCGCCGGCTTCCGCCGCCGCGTGGCGGGCGCGGCGGCCGAGTACCCGGTCGCCGGCGAAGCCGAGCACGGCCGGGACGAGGGTGACGGCGACGAGGACGGCGATGGCGACGGTCGCGGCGGCGGCGAGGCCCATCTTGGTGAGCATCGGCACGCCGACGACCGCGAGTCCGGCGAGGGCGATGAGCACGGTGAGGCCGGCGAACACCACGGCGGAGCCGGCGGTGCCGACGGCGCGGCCGGCGGCGGTCTCGCCGTCGTGTCCGGCGGCCCGTTCGGCGCGGTGGCGGGAGACGATGAACAGGGCGTAGTCGATGCCGACGGCGAGGCCGATCATCGCGGCGAGGATGGACGTCGTGCCGTCGAGGTCGAGGACGCTGCCGAGGGCGAGGATGCCGCTCACTCCGATGCCGACGCCGACGAGCGCGGTGACGAGCGGCATGCCGGCGGCGACGAGTGAGCCGAAGGTGATGACCAGGACGACGGCGGCGACCATGACGCCGACGATCTCGCCGGCGCCGGTGGCGGGCGGTGTCTCCAGGGCGGTGCCGCCGGTCTCGACGGTCAGTCCGTCGGCGCGGGCGGCGTCGGCTATGGCGAGCAGCTTGTCCTGGGACTCCTCGGGGACGTCGCCCATGCCGCGCTCGTAGGTGACGCGGGCGTAGGCGGTGCGGCCGTCCTCGCTGAGGGCCTTGACGGTGTAGGGGTCGGCGACGGCGACGACCTCGGGGTCCTTGGCGAGGCGGGCGACGGTGCGGTCGATGGTGGCCTTGTGGGCGCCTTCGGTGATCGTCTCGCCCTTGGGGGCCTGGAAGACCATCTGGGCGGTGGCGCCGTCCGCGTGGCTCTGCGGGAAGCGCTCGTCGAGGAGGTCGAAAGCGCGCTGGGCCTCGGTGCCGGGCATGGAGACGTTCATGCCGGGGGTGGAGGTGGCGGTGGCGGCGGCGCCGCCGACGGCGAGCAGCAGCGCCACCCAGATGAGGGCGACCAGCCGTCGGCGCCGGTAGGAGAACCGGCCGAGTGAGGCGAGGAACGTGGCCACGGGGGCAACTCCCGTCGGGTTCGGGGCGTGACGGACCGCCCCGTCGGCGCCGATGGCGGCGGCGGGTGGGTCCCTGTGCGGTTGTCGGTCGGCCCGTGAGGGCAGGGGCCGACGCGGAAGGACGAAGAAAGTGGGTCAGTCAGTGGGTCGATCGGTGGGCGGCGGTGTGTCGGTGAGGCCGAGGAGCGGTACCGCGACCTCGTCGACAAATCCGACGAGGTAGTCCTCGTCGACCTCGATCATGTCGATGGCCGGTCTGGCGAAGAGCAGGCCGAAGAACATGTGGGGCAGGTAGTCGGCCGCGGGCGGCACCTCGGCGAGTTCGCCGCGTTCAACCGCTTTTTCCAACAGGCCGCGGAACGCGTTGAGTTCGGGCTCGATGACGGTCTCGCGCATCGCGCGGGCGAGCTCCGGGTCGTTCTGCGCGGACTGGCCCACGGCGCGCATGAGCGCGGTGTCCTTGGCGGCGTCGCGGGCGGCCCAGCGCGCCAGCTCGCGCATGCTGTCGACGAGGTTCTCCCCTTGCAGCTCCTCGAACGGCGGCGGCGCGGCGCCGCAGCAGTCGAGCGCCGCGACGACCAGCTGCGGCTTGCTGCCCCACTGGCGGTACAGCGTGGCCTTGCTCGACTTGGTGCGGGCGGCGACGGCGTCCATCGTCAGGGCGTCGTAGCCGACCTCGCGGAGCAGGTCGAGCACGGCGTCGTAGAGCTCGCGCTCCCGCTCCGGGGTGATCTTGCTTCGCCCGGACCGGCGGGCGGTGCCCGTGGTGTCGCGGACCGGCATTGCGTTCTCCTCGCTCATACGGCTCATTCAAGCCGAAGGACCAAGCCGACAGATCAGGTCGAGCACCGCCTCATCGAAACGGTGTCGTTCTCGAAGCAGCGTAGAGCCGCTTCTTGCGAAACGCAAGCGGATCGATACTCGCCCGTTTCGAAACTCTCCCGTGTCTCGATCCGGGTTTCACAGAAGCGGTGAGACAGCGATACTGCTGCGCAGGTCCCGACCAGACGGGAGCGGAGAACAGGCACCACCGGAGCGAGAGGCACCGCGCATGACCGAGCACGCCGAGGGAGCGACGCTCACCGTCGACGAACTGGCGGCCCGCGCCGGGGTGACCGTGCGGACGATCCGCTTCTACAGCACCCGGGGTCTGCTGCCGCCGCCGCGCATCGGCCCGCGCCGGGTGGGCCGCTACGGCGAGGACCACCTCGCGCGGCTGGCGCTCATCGAGGAGCTGCAGAGCCAGGGCATGACGCTGTCGGCGATCGAACGCTACCTCCAGCGGCTCCCGGAGGACATGACGGCTCAGGACCTGGCCGTGCACCGGGCGCTGGTCGCCTCCTGGATGCCGGACACCACCGACGAGGTCACCCGCGAGCAGTTGGAGCGGCGGGCCGGGCGTCCGCTGGAGGAGAGCGACCTGCGGCGGCTGGAGTTGCTGAACGTGCTGGAGCGCACCGACGAGCCCGGGCGCTTTGTCGTCGACCCGGGGCTGCTGCCGCTGGGCGTGCGGCTGCTGGAGCTGCCGATGTCGCAGGAGTCGGTGCTGGCGGCCCGGCAGGTGCTGCTCGACCACGCCCGGCAGGTGGCGCGGGAGCTGAGCAAGCTGTTCCGCGAGGAGGTGTGGGAGCCCTACCGGGAGCAGGAGCCGGACGCGGAGCAGGTGGAGCGGATGAAGTCGCTGTCGGCGCACATGCAGCCGCTCGTCGTCCAGGCGCTGCTGACGGCGTTCCAGCGCTCGCTGCGGGAGGAGCTGCGGGGCGCGTTCCCCAAGGAGCGCGCCCCGAGGCTGGGCGGCTGAGCGCGCACGGGTCGGCCCGCCCCGCGAGGCACGGCGGGCCGACCCGGCGGTGGCTCACGCGTCGGTGAAGACCTCGCCGCGCTCGGCCTTCTCCCGCAGCAGTCGCGGCGGGGTGAAGCGGTCGCCGTAGCGGGCGCGCAGCTCCTCGGCCCGGGCGACGAAGCCGGGCAGGCCGCCGGGGTAGCCGTTGACGTACTGGAGGGCGCCGCCGGTCCACGGCGGGAAGCCGATGCCCATGATCGAGCCGATGTTGGCGTCCGCGACGGAGGTCAGCACACCCTCCTCCAGGCAGCGCACGGTGTCCAGCGCCTCGGCGAACAGCATCCGCTCCTTCATGTCCTCGAAGGGGACGTCGGGGGCCGGGTCCTTGGTGAAGTGCTCCCGCAGGCCGGGCCACAGGCGGGTGCGCCGGCCGTCCTCGTACTCGTAGAAGCCGGCGCCGCCGCTGCGGCCGGGGCGGCCGAACTCGTCGACCATCCGGTCGATGACCTCCTCCGCCGGGTGCCTGGGCAGTTCGCGGCCCTCGGCCTCCAGCGCGGCGCGGGTCTCGTCGCGGATGCGGCGCGGCAGGGTCAGCGTCAGCTCGTCCATGAGGGAGAGCACCTTGGCCGGGTACCCGGCCTGGGCGGCGGCCTGCTCCACGGACGCCGGCTCCACGCCCTCCCCGACCAGCGCCACGCCCTCGTTGAGGAACTGGCCGATGACGCGGGAGGTGAAGAAGCCGCGTGAGTCGTTGACGACGATCGGCGTCTTGTTGATCTGCCGGACGAGGTCGAAGGCGCGGGCCAGCGCCTCGTCACCGGTCTTGGCGCCGCGCACGATCTCCACCAGCGGCATCTTGTCCACCGGGGAGAAGAAGTGGAGGCCGACGAAGTCCGCCTGGCGCTCCACGCCCTCGGCGAGGCCGGTGATGGGCAGGGTGGAGGTGTTGGAGCACAGCAGCGCGTCGGGGGCGACGACGTGCTGGATCTCCTGGAACACCTTGTGCTTGAGTTCGGCGTTCTCGAAGACGGCCTCGATGACGGCGTCGCAGCCGGCGAGGTCGGCCGGCTCGGCGGTGGGGGTGATGCGGGCCAGCAGCGCGTCCGCGTCCTCGCGGCTGCTACGGCCCTTGGCGACGGCCTTCTCGACCAGCCCGCGCGCGTAGTCCTTGCCCTTCTCGGCCGCCTCGACGCTGACGTCCTTGAGTACGACCTCGATGCCGGCCTTCGCGCAGCTGTAGGCGATGCCGGCGCCCATCATGCCGGCGCCGAGCACCGCCGCCCGCCGCACCGTCCGCTGCTCGGGCCCGGCGGGGCGGCTGGCACCGGCGTTGACGGCCCTCAGGTCGAAGAAGAACGCCTGGATCATGTTCTTGGAGGTCTGACCGACGACCAGTTCGGTGAAGTACCGGCTCTCGATGGTCTGCGCGGTGTCGAAGTCGACCTGGGAGCCCTCGACCGCCGCCGCCATGATCCGCTGCGGCGCCGGGTAGGGGGCGCCGCCGGTCTGCTTGGTGAGGTTGGCGGGGAACGCCGGCAGGTTGGCGGCGAACTTCGGCTGGGCGGGCGTGCCGCCGGGGATGCGGTGGCCGGGCACGTCCCAGGGCTGCCTGGCCTCGGGGTGGGCGTCGATGAACGCCACGGCGCGGGCGAGGAGTTCGGCCGGGTCGGTGACCACCTCGTGGACCAGGCCCTTCTCGCGGGCGCGGGCGGGGTGGTACTGCTGGCCCTGCAGCAGCACGTTCAGCAGCGCGTCGGCGATGCCCAGCAGCCGTACCGTGCGGACGACGCCGCCGCCGCCCGGCAGCAGTCCCAGCGTCGCTTCGGGCAGGCCGATCTTCGCGCCGGGGGTGTCGAGCGCGACGCGGTGGTGGCAGGCGAGGGCGACCTCCAGGCCGCCGCCGAGGGCGGTGCCGTTGATCGCCGCGACGACGGGGCGGCCCAGGGTCTCCAGGCGGCGCAGGTCCCGCTTCATGCCCATGCCGCGCGCGAAGACCTCCTCGGCGTCCTCGGGTCCGGCACTGCTCAGCAGCCGCAGGTCACCGCCGGCGAAGAAGGACTTCTTGGCGGAGGTGAGCACCACGCCCCGGATGTTCTCCCGCTCGGCCTCCAGCCGGTCGACAACGGCGGTCAGCGAGTTGATGAAGCCCGCGTTCATGGTGTTGGCGGACTGGTCGGGGTCGTCCAGCACGAGGGTGACGACGTCGTCGGTGC
>NZ_WMLF01000329.1 GCF_014156695.1 Streptomyces durbertensis
GCCCACCACCGTGCTGCCTTCACCAACCCTCCACACCGGTACCGGCGCGTGCAGCCGGGCCCGGGACCGAAAGGCACCACTGTTGAACAGACCCCTCACGCGTGCCCGGAACACCTCACGCCGCGCACGTATATCCCTGCTGGCCCTCGCCACGGCGACCGCCGTCGGCGTCGGAGTGCTCACGCCCGCCCTGGCCGGCGCGAGTGACGCACCCCGCGCCCCCGAGGCCGCGAAGGCACCCGCCGACAACGCGCAGGCAGCCCAACTCCCGCCGCAGACAACGGTGGAGAGGCTGATCGTCGGCTACAAGAGCAAGGCCGAGGAGGCCGACTCCAACGCCGCCGCCCGCAAGGACATCGCGGCCAAGGCCCGCGAGGTCGGCGAGAAGCTCGGCTTCGACCGCCGCCTGGGAACCGGCGCCGCCGTCGTCGACCTCGGCAAGGAACTCAGCCGCGCCGAGACTTCCGACGTCATGGCCACCTTCAAGGCCGACCCGGACGTGGCCTACGTCGAGCCCGACACCCGGATGTACGCCTTCGCCACGCCCAACGACACCGACTACGCCAAGCAGTGGGACCTCTTCGAGACCCGCGCCGGCATGAACGTGCCCGAGGCGTGGGGCACCGCGACCGGCAACGGCGTCACCGTCGCCGTCATCGACACCGGCTACGTCTCGCACTCCGACCTCAACGGCAACACCGTCGCCGGCTACGACTTCATCTCCGACGCCGGCAACGCCCGGGACGGCAACGGCCGCGACAGCGACCCGAGCGACACCGGCGACTGGCGGGCGGCCGGCGAGTGCGGGCCTGACACCCGCGCCTCCAACTCCTCCTGGCACGGCACCCACGTCGCCGGCACCATCGGCGCGATCGCCAACAACAACAAGGGCATCGCGGGCGTCGCCCACCGGGCGAAGATCCAGCACGTTCGGGTGCTCGGCAAGTGCGGCGGTTCCACCGTCGACATCGCCGACGCCATCACCTGGGCGTCCGGCGGCAGCGTGCCCGGCGTGCCGGCCAACCCCAACCCGGCCAAGGTCCTGAACCTCAGCCTCGGCGGCCCCGGCAGCTGCGGCACGACCACGCAGAACGCCATCAACGGCGCCGTCGGACGCGGCAGCACGGTGGTCGTCGCCGCCGGCAACAGCGACCAGAACGCCTCCGGCTTCACCCCGGCCAACTGCAACAACGTCATCACCGTGGCCGCCAGCAACCGCAACGGCGACCGCGCCCGCTACTCCAACTACGGCGCCACCATCGACGTCACCGCCCCCGGCGGTGAGACCCACGTCTCGGCCGCCGACGGCATCCTCTCCACCCTCAACAGCGGCACCACCGGCCCGTCCAGCGAGAACTACCGGGCCTACCAGGGCACCAGCATGGCCGCCCCCCACATCGCCGGCCTCGCCGCGCTGATGCTGGAGGCCAAGCCGTCGCTCACCCCGGCCCAGATCGAGTCCGCGATCAAGGCCAACGCCCGTCCGTTGCCCGGCACCTGCTCCGGCGGCTGCGGCGCCGGCCTCGCCGACGCGGCCAAGACGCTGCGGGCCGTCACCGGAGGCGGCGGCGACACCGGCAACCCGCCGGCCGGCCGCACCTTCCAGAACACCACCCGCCTCAACATCCCCGACACCGGCCAGTCCGTCACCTCGTCCGTCAACGTGACCGGCATCAGCGGCAACGGCCCCAGCGAGCTGCGGGTTGCCGTCGACATCCGGCACACCTACCGCGGTGACCTCGTCGTCGACCTGGTCGCACCGAACGGCAACAGCGTCCGGCTGAAGAACTCCTCCGCCTCGGACAACGTCGCCAACCTCAACCAGACGTACACCGTCAACGCCAGCCAGGTCGCGGCGAACGGCACCTGGCGGCTGCGGGTCACCGACGTCTACCGCGGTGACACCGGCTACCTCAACGCCTGGAGCCTGACCTTCTGACACCGCGACCGGTGACCTCACCGGTCCCGCACACCCCTCCGTGCCGCCGCCACCATCCGGCGGCCCGGCGGTGGCGGCGGCGGCCCCGACCCACCCGGCCGGGGCCGCCGCCGCGTGTTTCCGCGTGTCTCCGCGTATCTCCGGGCGTCTCGGGCGTCTCCCGGGTGGCGGGTCAGCGCTGCTCGCCGTCGCCCTCCTCGCGCCGGCCGATCCTGCGACGGACCTGTACCGCCTTCTGCCGGGCCTGGTTCGCCCGCCGGGTGACCGCCCGGCGCCGGTCCTCCAACTCCGCCCGGAACATGCCCGGCGGTGGCCCGCCGAGCTGCGGGAAGTCCTGCCGCAGCGCGCGCAGCAGGGAGAAGATCATCAGGAAGCCGAGCGCGAAGAACGGCAGCCCGACCACGGTGATCACCTGCTCCAGCGCGGTGAGCCCGCCGGTCCCGGTCGCCGCGATGAGCGTGCCGGCCACCACGCCCTCGGTGATCGCCCAGAAGACCCGCTGCCGCGTCGGGCTCGCCTGCTCCGTCTTCCCCACACAGAGCAGGTCCACCACCAGGGACGCCGAGTCGGAGGAGGTGGTGAAGAAGATGACCACGATGAACACCGACACGGCCGCGACGAACGTCGACAGCGGGAAGTTGTTCAGGAAGGCGAACAGCGCGCCGGGGATGTCCCCCTGCTCGACGACCTCCGACACCAGGTCCGCCTCGCCCTCCATCTGGAGGTTGATCGCGGACAGCCCGAACACGCTGAACCACACGACGGTGAACGCCGTCGGCAGCAGCAGCACACCCGTCACGAACTCCCGGATCGTCCGGCCCTTGGAGATCCGCGCGATGAAGATGCCCACAAAAGGCGACCAGGTGATCGTCCACGCCCAGTAGAAGACCGTCCAACTGCCCTGCCAGCCGGTGTCGCCGAACGTGTCGTTCCAGAACGACAGGGGCACCAGCCAGCTCAGGTACGTGCCGGTCGTCTCGATGACGCCGCGCAGCAGGAACAGCGTGGAGCCCGTCACCAGCACGAAGAGCATCAGGGCGACGGCGATGGTGATGTTGAAGTTCGACAGCCGCTTGATGCCCTTGTCGAGGCCCGCCACCACCGAACCCGTGGCGATCAGCGTGACCACTGTGATGATCAGGATCTGCACCAGCCGGTTCTCCGGTACGCCGAACAGGTCCGCCAGCCCGCTGTTGATCTGCATCGTGCCCAGCCCGATGGAGACCGCGACCCCGAACAGCGTGCCCATCACCGCCGCGATGTCGATCGCCTTGCCGACCGGCCCGTGGATGCGCTCGCCGAGCAGCGGGTGCAGGATCGAACTCACCCGGAACGGCAGCCCTCGCCGGTGCACGAAGTACGCGAACGACAGCGCGGGCAGGCAGAAGATGGTCCACGTGTGCAGGCCGAAGTGGTACAGCGAGTAGCCCATCGCCATCTGGGCCGCCTCCACGGACTCCGGCTCCACGTCCGCCTGCGGCGGGTTGGCGAAGTGGCTGATCGGCTCCGCCACACCCCAGAACATCAGGATCGTGCCGATCCCGGCGGCGAACAGCATGCCGAACCACGCCCGGTGGCTGTACTCGGGCCGGGCCTCCTGCCCGCCGAGCCTGATGTGGCCGTAGCGGCTCAACGCGATCCACAGCAGGAACACCAGGAACGTCGTCACACCCAGGATGTAGAACCAGCCCAGGTTGCTCTTCAGCCAGTCGGAGGCGGACCGGAAGACGCTGTCCACCTGGTCGGTCAGGCTGATGGCGGTCACGACGAAGACAAACGTCAGCGCCGCCGCGGTGAAGAAGATGACCGGGTCCGTCCGCAGTCCGAGCCGCCGCGCCAGCCGTTCCAGCAAACCGAGCAAGTGACACCCCCGCCGAGTCGTCGCACTGTGATCCGGGTCACAGCGCCATCACGCTACCCCGGCGTCTACCCGGCCCCCGAAATGCCACGCCCTCCCTTTCGGGCGAGGCGGTCCGGGAAGGGAGGGCGTGGTCGTCGTGGTCGTCGTGGACGCGGGACGGTCGGCTACCTGGCCAGCGACTTGCGCGCGCTGGTCACCTGGCAGGAGTAGACAAAGCGGTCGTTGCTGGAGTACGACGCGTGCGAGCGGACGGTCCGGTCGCCGCCGGCGTTGACCGTCACCGTCTGGTAGTCGGTCCTGAGCGTCCGGGTCGCGACCGTGGAGGAGGGGCTGGTGCCGACCCGGAAGACGACCGTGAAGGAGTACGTGAACGCCTGCTCGCTGGAGGAGTTCTGGATCGCCACGTCGTAGTTGATGCGGGCGCCGCCCTGGTCGTAGCGGCAGCTCTGCCCCACGACCTCTCCGAGCGCGTTCGGGTTGAACGTCGGAGGCGGCGTGTAGCCGCCCGTGGTGCCGCCCGAGCTGAGCCCGCCGCTGCTTCCCCCGGAGCTGAGGCCGCCCGTCGTACCGCCCGAGCTGAGCCCGCCGCTGGTGCCGCCCGAGCTGAGCCCGTCGCCGCCGCCCGAGCTGAGGCCGCCCGTGCTCAGGTTCGGCGGGCTGAGGGACGGCAGCGGCGGCATGCTCGGCGGCGACGGCACGTCCCCTAGTCCCCCGAACGCCTTGTCCTTCGGCTGGTCGGCGCAGCCGGAGAGCCCGGCGACGGCGGTGAGAGCGATGACGGCGGCGCCCACGGCGCGGCGAGTTCGCATGAATGATCCCCCGAGTACTGACGGTTCAGCAGGTGCGGGCCGTGTCCCACGGCCGAAGAGCACAGGAAGGGTATCGGACGGCTCCCCGCGCGCCGGCGCCCGAGCGCCCGCGCACGGCGTCTGTAGCACGCCCGTGTCCCCGCTGTGGCGCGGCTGTGGCCCTGCCGTTGCCCGCCCCGGGCCGGCCCCGCCTCGGGCTCCCGGCCATCCGACGCCCTTGGTACCTTGACGGCGCACAGCCGCCGTGCTTCGACACCGCTGTGCTTCGACGAACACGCTTCACTCTCGGGGGAACCATGAGTCAGCCCTGGCAGCAGCCGCCACAGCACAACCCGTACGGCCAGCCCGGCCAGCCGCCCGTACCGCCGCAGCCGCCCGGCTACGGCTACCCGCAGCAGCCGCCCCAGCCGATGCCGCCCGGCTACGGCTATCCGCAACAGCCGGTCTACCCGCAGCAGCCGGGCTACCCGCACCCCGGCTTCCCGCCGCCGCCCGGTGGCGGCGGCAAGGTCGGCAAGGCGTTCCTCTTCGCCTGGCTCGTCTCCGGCGGTCTGTCCGCCGCCTACATCCTCATGCTCGTCCTCACCTATGAGGACCTGTCGCTCGTCGGCCTGCGGGTCAGCTACATCGTCCTGGCGCTGGCGCTCGCCGGCGCCGTCGGCACGGTCGCCGGCCGCGCCGGCGGCCGCAAGACCGCCGCGCACGTCATCGCGGCCCTGTTCGCGACGCTCGCCGCGTTCTTCGCCGTCACCAACGGCTACGTGGCGACGCTGCTCAACGCGGGCGGTCCCGACATGCTGGAGCTGATGCTCGAACACAAGCCGGGCGCGCCGGCCGAGTTCTGGTGGGAGCGGCTGAACGGCGCCCTCGCGCTGCTCGGCCTGGCCGTCGCCGGCGGCGGCGCCTTCACCACAGCCCACCTGACAGGCAAGAAGCGCCCGTAGGGTCCACGGAACGAACCGGCGGCTCAGGTGGAGGTGCGGGGGCGGGCGCGGAGGTGGATGCGTTCGCCTTGTTGGCCGAAGAGGCTGAGGATCTCCACCGGGCCCTCGCCGGTGGAGCCGAACCAGTGCGGGAGGCGGGTGTCGAACTCGGCGGCCTCGCCGGAGCCGAGCACCAGGTCGTGGTCGGCGAGCACGAGCCGCAGCCGGCCGGCGAGCACGTAGACCCACTCGTAGCCCTCGTGGGTGCAGGGCTGCGGCGTGGTCCGGTCGGCCGGCAGCACCATCTTGTAGGTCTGGAGGGGGCCGGGCTGACGGGTGAGGGGCAGGACGGTGTTGCCGCCGTGGACCCGCCGGGGTCGGAGCCGTACCCGCGGGTCGCCGACCTCGGGCGCGCCGACGAGTTCGTCCAGCGGCACCTGGTGGGCCTGGGAGAGCGGGAGCAGGAGCTCGAGGGTGGGTCGGCGCTGCCCGGACTCCAGCCGGGAGAGCGTGCTCTTGGAGATGCCGGTGATCTCGGAGAGCGCGGCCAGGCTGAGGCCGCGCTCGGTGCGCAGCCGGCGCAGCCGGGGGCCGACCTCGCCGAGCGCCCGGTTGATGTCC